>JAISND010000268.1 GCA_031276615.1 Treponema sp.
CTTAGTGGTTAGTCTTTCTTGAAAATTCCTGTGAGTTTAAGGAAATTTTAACGATCAAAAAGTAAACGCCGATGCCCTGGGGCTATTGACAGGGGAAAGGGCATAAATTTATATTGAAGAGAGCCTGAAGAATCTTGCGGTTTTTCAGGTTTTCAACCTTGCAAAACTGCGAATTTCAAGGTTGCTTTCCCAAAACTGAAGTTTTGGGAAAGTCTCAAGGAAAGCGAATTTTCCGGAAAGGAGTCGATAATGAAAAAAAATTCCGTTGTTTTGATCTGTTTTTTGGCTGTTCTTGCCGCGGCCTGCAGCAGCACCTCAAACGCAAGAACCACCGTGCAGGACCCCAATACCCCCGAATGGCTTAACGATTTTCCTCCCGGGGATGTGCTTTGGGGAATCGGGGTCGCCAAACAGTCGAGCGAGAATATGGCCATGAGCATGGCCGAAAGCCGCGCGCGGCAGAATATTGCCTTTCAACTGCGTACCGAAGTTCAGGCCATGATCACCGACTATGCGCGGGACGCGGGAACCATTAATAACCAGGCCAGCCTTCAGCTTGCCGAAACGGTGGGACGGCAGCTGACCGAAACCACCATCGCCGGAGCCAGCCCCCTGAAACGGTGGAAGGCCGCCGACGGAACCTGGTGGTACCTTGTCCAGTTGAAAAAAGCCGATGCCGCGCGGATCGCCGCCGGCATTATCGACAACGAAGCCGCACGGTATGCGGAATTCAAGGCTCTGGAGGCCCTCAGGATGATGGACGCCCAACTGGCCGCGAAGAACGACAAGCCGGCGCCGCTGGCCGAATAGATCGAATAGGCCGGATGGATTGATCTGTTGACTCGGTTTGTTGATTGATTGATCGGTTGATGATCGGTCGCGGCGGCCTGACCTCAAAGCGTATTTGAATTTTCCCGGAGGATCGTTTATGAAAAAAGACCAGAGTATCGCAAGTTTCCCCCTCGGGGCCGGAGTTTCGGGAAAGCTTCCCCCTGGAGCGCCTGTCCGGAAGCTGATGTTCCCGGCCGGGTTCATGCTGGCGGCGGCGGTTTTTCTTGCCGCCTGCTCGTCAAACCCCCAGGTTACCAGGGTAGACGCGGATACCCGGACAGACCTCAGCGGCTACTGGAATGATACCGACGTGCGGATCGTCTGTGACAGCCTTATCAATGCCTGCCTTAATTCACCCAGGGTTACCCAGGCCATAGCACAAATGGGAAGGCTCCCGGTGATCCTGGTTGGCAGTTTCAGGAATGACAGTGACGAGCACATTGATACCTCGATTATTTCCAGCGTCATGGAAGTCGCCATCTTCAACAGCGGGAAGGCCGACTTTGTCGCCGGCGGCGGCGTCAGGGAAGAACTCCGCGTGGAGCGGCAGGATCAGCAGGGCAACGCAAGCGAGCAAAGCGCCAAGGCCCTGGGAAACGAGACCGGCGCCGACTTTCTCCTTACCGGATCGGTAAAAACCATCGTGGACGGGGCGGGGAATACCACTACCCGGACCTATTTTGTCAACGCGGAAATGAGCAGTATTGAAACCAATGTCCGGCTGTGGATGGACCAAAACAGTGAAATCAAGAAAGTCATAAAGAGGCCGGGCGCCAAATTATAGCAGTCCGGTTTACGCGGGGCAGCGCCGGAAGGGAACGCGGACACTTATGAAAAGCAGAGACTTTTCCGGAACTCCGGTTTTTGGGAAAGCAAGCCCGGAAGTACATGAAAAAACGGGCCCCGGGCCGCTTTTTCGGGCGCGTTTCCCAAAACCGGCCGGGGTTAGGGAAACGCTCGGCCTTGCGGGGGTTTTCCTTGCGGGCAGTGTTTTCCTTTCCTGCGCCACCGGTTCCTTTGCCAAAGTCGACAGGGCGATTGAGCGGGGGAATTATTCCGAAGGCGCCGCCTTCCTCGAAGAGGAAAAATCTTCCCGTTATACGTCACGGGACAAAATACTGTACTATCTGGACAAAGGTCTGCTCTGCCACTACGCCGGAAGCTACGAGGACTCTTCCCGTTTGCTTGAAGAGGGCGAGCGGGAAATTGAAGCGGCCTTTACCAAAAGCATCACCCTGGAGGCAGGCGCCTATCTTCTCAACGACACCACCCGTGAATATGCGGGCGAGGATTACGAAGATATCTATATCAATTCCTTTAACGCCCTCAACTATTACCACCGCGGCAGCATTGAGGACGCCATGGTGGAAATCCGGCGGATGAACAACAAGGCCCAATACCTTTCCGTAAAGTACGGGCTTATGCTGTCCAATCTGCAGAAGCAGGCCCTGGAAGAATCGGCGGCGGTTCCGGAAAATCCCGGGGCCGCGTCGAAATTTACCGATTCTGCGCTGGCCAGGTATTTGGGGATACTTTTTTACCGGGGTACAGGCAGGCATGACGACGCCCGGATAGACAGGGATCAGCTGCTGGTGGCCTTTGCCAATTCTCCCAATGTCTATACCTACCCGCCGCCTGCCTCGATAGATGAGGAACTGGAAATTCCCGAAGGAATGGCGCGGCTTAACGTGATCGGGTTCAGCGGCCTGTCTCCGGTCAAGAAGGAAGAAGTCCTGCGGATACCTCTTCCCGGTCCCCGGTGGATCAAGATAGCCCTGCCGGATATGGAATACCGGTATTCGGATATCGGGGGCATTGAGGTTGTTTTTGACGATGGCCGGCATTTTGAACTGGAACTCCTGGAGGATATCGAGGGGGTGGCCAGGGAAACTTTTAAGGAAAAGAAAAATATCATATACATGAAAACCGTGATCCGCGCGACATTGAAGGGCGCCACGTCCTCGGCCCTTGACATCGCGGCCGACGAGACCGGGGGCAGTACGGGGCTGGCCCTGGGTATTCTGAGTCTGGCTACCCAGATTTTTGCCGAGGCCAGCGAAAGAGCGGATCTGCGGATATCCCGGTATTTTCCCGCGAAAGCCTGGGCCGGGGGGATTAACCTTGCGCCGGGGCTTTACTCTTTCCGGGTACGCTATTACAGCCGTTCCGGGAAGGAAGTCGCTTCCTTCCGTTATGAAAATATGCGGATCAGGGAAGGGGCACTGAATTTGGCGGAGGCAATATGTCTGAAATGAACTGCCGCGCCCCGGGGGGCGAGGGGACGGATTTTTCAAAGAAAAATCCGCTGCCGGACAGGAAATTGAGGCCGTTCCGGAAACCGAAGTTCCGGAACGGCTTCGGATTATCAATGCCGCTTTTAACGCTGCTTGCGTGCCAGGCGGCGTTTTCCGGCTGTGCGGGGCTTCGGGCAAACCCCGCACAGGATGCCGAAGCCGAAGCGGCCGCGGCGGCTTCGGCCGCGGCCGGAAAACTCGACACGGCCGGCGCGGACGGCGACGCGCGCCAGGCCCTTGAGGCGGCGCAAAGGGACGCCCTGCCGGCTTCCGGGGCTGCGCCGCCGGTCTCACCCGCGCCGTCAGCGCCTTCTTCGCCAGCGCCGTCAGCGCCTTCTTCGCCTGCGGCGGCCGCGCCGGACGCGCCGCGGGGTTCCGCTCCGCGCGCCGAGCCGGCCTGGGTAGCCTCCCCGGAATCGGTTTTCAGCAGGACGGCCTATGTCGCCGCCGTCGGCTACGGCGCGGAGCGGGCCATAGCCGAAAAGAACGCCTTTGCCAACCTCGCGGGCCTTTTCGGGCAGAACATCAGCGGCGAGCAGACGGCAAGTTCCCGCTATTCCGAAGCGGTACTGAACGGCGCCGTGGACAGATGGCAGGAAAATACCGCCGTCACCAACGCGATTAAAACCTCGGCGCAGCTTCAGTCCCTGGTGGGCGCCGAGATCAAGGATTACTGGTACGATGGCAGGACAAGCCATTACGCGGTTGCCGTGATGGAAAGGGAAAAAACCGCGATCCTCTACGCGGACATGATCCGCTCCAACGAGAAGATCATTGACGGCCTGGTCAGCATGGACGCCGCCGGGAAGAACACCCTTGACGGTTATTCCCGCTACCGTTTTGCCGGAACCATCGCTGACGCCAACCGGATTTTCGCCAACGTGCTTTCCACCGTGGGTTCCGCCAATACCGGCATAAACCCCGGCGACATGAAGAAGGGCGACGACTACCGGCTTGAAGCGGCGAATATCGCCAAAAATATTCCCGTCGCGGTAAAGGTTGACAATGACCGTTCCAACCGCATACAGGGAGCGCTTGCGGCGGCGGTGAACAGGGCGGGGCTGCGCGGCGGAGGCGCCGGAGCGCGTTACCTTGTCAGCGCGGAAATTTCTTTCTCTCCGGTGGAACTTCCCAATCAGGCCAACAGGTTTGTCCGCTATACCCTTGACGTAAAACTGACGGACACAGGCTCCGGGGATGTACTTCTTCCCTATACGGTGAGCGGCCGCGAGGGACACATAAGCACGGAGGAAGCGGAGAACAGGGCGGTGAGCGCCGCCGAACGGCAGATCAATGAAAAATACGGCGCCCTTCTTGTGGAGTACCTTTCCGCTTTATTGCCTGACAGAAAATAGTTTTTGCGCTATAATTCAGGCAGAGCCTCCAAAACCGGTCCCCGGGATATTCCGGCAGTCCGCGGCAGGATTCCAGGGATCGGGCGGGGCGAAATTCAGGCGTTTCAAACGCTGGCATAAAGGGGAGGGTTATGCCGGATCAGTATATCTATAATAACAGCAGCTATATCAAAATTCTGCCGGCCTGGGCACAGGAGCTTGCCACAAAGTACGGCTCCAAGACGGCCAACCTGTACATCCTCTACGGTAACATCAGGGATTTTCTTCCCCATAAAAAAAGGGAAGACGAGTTTACTTTCAAGCGGATTCAGGAATACATCTCCGATGTCCTTTTCGGCAACCGGGATATTATTGCCTATTACGACCGCTCCAGCGGGGTAAGTTTCTGTACGGATTCTATGGCCGGGGATTATCTTTCCTTTGTGTCCGGGTCTTACCCCGGCGCGGATCGGGAGGAATTCCTCTCCGCCGATCCGGAAAAAAGTTTCCCCTGCCTTGAAAAATATTTTCTTTCGCGGATTCCCAGGGAAAGGCGCGAGACCTGCCGCATGGTTTTCATCATCGACTATGCGGAAACCATAGTGCCCGCCGGCGAACTTATACGCCTTTCAGACGCGGATCGTTACTGCCTGGTTACGTTTAACCGCTGGGCAAGCGATCCCAAATTCATCAAGGGCGATATTTCGATCATCCTCCTTACGGAGAACCTTGCGGATATCGCCTCACGGCTGGTGGGTTCCCCGTCCACGGTAAAGATCAGCGTGCCCTTTCCGGACGAGAAGGTGCGGGAAAGTTTTCTCCGGTTCAGGGAAAAGGAAAACAGGCTCCTGCTGGAACGCGGTCTTAACCCGGAGCGCCTTGCTTCCATTACAAGCGGAATCAACCTGATGAATCTGAACCGGCTGGTTTCTGAAAGCTACGAGGAAAACAAGCCCCTCTCGCTTGATTTTATGCGCCGGAAGAAAAAGGATATCATCGAGAACGAAGCCGCCGGCCTCCTTGAATTTCTTGAAACCGGTTACAACCTCTCCCATGTGTCGGGCCACGACTTTGTAAAGAAGCGCTTCAAAAACGCCGCCCGGGCGATCAAAATGGGAAGGCCCGACGTACTGCCCATGGGCTACCTTATCGCCGGCCCCGTGGGTACGGGAAAGAGCTTCATGGTCAGCGCCTTCGCGGGAGAAATCGGCATACCCATGGTCAAGTTCCGCAACTTCCGCTCCAAGTGGCAGGGCGACACCGAGTCCAACCTGGAGAAGGTTCTGAACATACTCAAGGCCATGGCGCCCGTGGGGGTGATGATCGACGAGGCCGACGCCTTTCTGGGTGACCGCGATCAGGAGGGCGATTCGGGAACCAGCAACCGGGTCTTTGCCCAGATTGCGAGTTTCATGGGAAACACCGAGTACCGGGGCAAGATCATCTGGTTCCTTATTACCTGCCGGCCTGACCTTATTCCCATCGACCTGAAGCGCCAGGGACGCGCCGAGGAACACCTTGCCCTTTTTTACCCCGAAACCGACGGGGAAAGGGAGGCTCTCTTCAAGACCCTGGTGCGCAAGCTCGATCTGGATATCCGCAATTTTCCCGTCTCCGAGCTTTTCAGGAAGTACCATCATGAATATTCCGGCGCCGACCTTGAAGCCGTGCTGGTACGGGCAAAGCTCCTTGCCGCCATGGATGACCGGGTTTATGTGAAGCGTGAGGACATGGAAGAGGCCATGGGCGATTTTGTCCCCGCGGCCTATCCCCACGAGGTGGAACTCCAGAACCTGGTTGCCGTTCTGGAATGTACCTCCCAGGAAATGATCCCCAGGGCCTTCCGTACCCTTCCGCGGACAAAGATCATCGGCGACATTCAGGAGCTTAAGGCGCTGCTGGGGGAACGTTAGCGGCCTGTCGCTTCGGCGCGGCAGAGGCTGTTCCAAAACTTGCAGTTTTTGGAACAGCCTCCCTGGATTTAACGGAAAAACCGGGCCGGACTTTAGGGGGATAACAGGGCATCGGCGGACTGCCGGGGGCCTCTACCGGACAAAGACAGCCTCTCCCCGGGGTATGTTCACCGATTTCAGCGTCAGCCTGACGGGATCGTTAGGCGCAATATCCTCCCTGAGGGGAACTTGGGTTTCCAGAGCCAGGGCGGGGATTATGAGATCCCAGCGGTTTCCCTTTTTTTCGAGGGCCACGGCGTCCCAGAGGGAATCTTTTTTGTCCAGAAGGTACACGCAGATCCAGTGAAGCCGGGAAGCGCGTTCCGCCCGTACCGCCGCGGAGGCCGCCGCCTCGCCCGCGCCCAGCCGCGCGGAAACTTCGTCTTCGGAAAGGGGATTCCCGCCCCGGAGTATCGCGCGTATCTGCAGATGCGCAAGGAGGTCCGTGTAGCGCCGCAGGGGGCTGGTAACCTGGGAATAGCAGTCAAGGCCGAGGCCCCAATGAGGGCCGGGCTTGACCGAAAGGCCCCGGGGTCTCATGCAGCGGCGAAGCTGGTAAGACCCCGCCATGCCCGGAAGAATTTCCCCGGGCAGGTCGCCCGCTTCCTGCGTTACGTGGGGAAAAGCCACAGGGGAAGCGCCGCCGTTCCGGCGGCTGATCCAGAGAGCCGCGGCCTCGCCGGCAAGGAGCATGCACTCCCTGACCATGCCGGCGGAGCGGTACGGCGCAACAGGCTCAATGGAAACTTTTCCGCCGGAAACGGCAATGTGGGTTTCGGGAAGGCCGATCTCCACCGCGCCCAGGCTGACGCGGCGGCTCAGGTTCCGCTCCGCGAGGCCGCAGAGCGCCGCGAGAACCGCTGCCTGATCAGCGTCCGCGGCCGAAGCCCGGGCGGCCTCCGCGGCGGCTGCCCGCCCGGCGGCGTC
>JAISND010000055.1 GCA_031276615.1 Treponema sp.
CCTGTTTGAGATAACCGTTCAGCAGCATCAGGGCGTCAAAATAAATTTCCCTGTTTCCCGAGGAGAGAATCGAGAAAAAATTGCCGGGAATAAGGGAAAAGATATTCATATACTCCATAAATTGGGTTTGTCATCTGACAAACAATTACAACCGCCTTTGGGGGAGTATACCATTGCGGGGAAATTCTGGAAACCCCGCGGCGCGGCCTTCAGCAATTCAAAGTATCACCCATTTGTCATTTAGAATTTCAGAAAAATACGCCCCGATATTTTGAAAACCATGGAAGGTGTATAAAATACTAGACAAATTGCAAACAAAATGTTCCAGATACATTTTTTTCAGGATTCTGCTAGACCAAAAAGTTTTAAACTTTGAATTGCTGCTCGGCCTTTGCCGCACCCCGCCGAAGGCGTCGCGTGGCACGCGCCACAGGCGTTTACTTAAGCGGAATTTAACCACAACGAAGCTCCGGTTCGACCACACGAACGAAAACGTGAATCTCAGGTGAATGTTCGCGGGTTTCGTGCGGTTTGCGGTTATAGAAAGCCTCGTGCCTTGGCTCTTCCCTGTCTGTCATGGACTGACGCCATAGGTAAAAACTCAAAACAAAAGGATGTATCGCAGGGCGCAGGGGCATGACGGGGGTGCACGGCGTGAGAGAAAAAAGGCCACGCCAAAGCGTGCGTCAGGAACGACCACGACCGTCTAGCCCCCGCCATGCCCCTGCGCCCTGTGGTAAAACGTATTGATTTTTAAGTAAACGCACATGGTGCCAGTCACTATTCCCCGCGTGGCATAGTTTTTTTCCTTTCCGTATCTTATACTCTTTTTATATGAATATACTTGTCATCGGCGGCGCCGGTTATATCGGCAGCCATGTCGCCAGGGAGTTCCTGGACCGCGGGCACCGGGTTACGGTTTTCGACAACCTTTCCAGCGGCCTTCGGGAAAACCTTTTTCCCGAAGAGGTCTTTGTTCACGGGGATATCCACGATTACCCCGCCCTGGTACGGGCAATGAACGGCGTTTCCGGCGATTCACGGGACGGGACGGGCGGCTTTGACGCGCTGGTGCACCTTGCCGCGTCCAAGGCGGCAGGCGAATCCATGCTGAAGCCGGAAAAATATTCCCGCAACAACATCATCGGAACCATCAACATTATCAACGCCGCCGCCGAAACGGGAATCGGGAATATCATCTTTTCATCCAGCGCCGCGGTCTACGGCGAGCCGGAATACCTGCCCATTGACGAGAAGCATCCGGCCAGGCCGGAAAATTACTACGGTTTTACCAAGCTGGAGATCGAGCGCTTCCTCGGCTGGTATGACAGACTCAGGGGCATACGCTTTGCCGCGCTTCGTTACTTCAACGCGGCGGGCTACGATGTAAAGGGGCGGATCAGGGGGCTTGAGCAGAATCCCGCGAATCTCATTCCCGTCATCATGGAAGCGGCCTGCGGTAAACGGAAGGAAGTTCAAATTTTCGGAAACGATTACGACACCGCAGACGGAACCTGTATCCGCGATTATATCCACGTAAACGACCTGGCCCTGGGGCACGCGGCGGCCCTGGATTATATCGGCAAAAACGGCAGGAGCCTCGTCCTCAACCTGGGGAGCGAAACCGGCTGTTCCGTCATGGAAGTAGTGGAAACCGCCCGCCGCGTCACGGGCAGACCCATCCCCGCGAAAATCACGGGACGCCGTCCGGGGGACCCGGCAAAACTTACCGCCTCTTCCACCCTTGCCCGCGAACTGCTCGGCTGGAAAGCGCGGTATTCGGATATGGAAACCCTGCTTGCGACAAGCTGGGAAGTGTACAGGAGGCAGCCATGAAAGAAAAAATTTTTTCCTGTGTGGACAGGCTCGAACAGATCGCCGTGGAACTGGAAACGGAACTTTGCAGGCGTCCCGCCATTTCCCCTGATTCCGGGGGGGAGGGTGAGCTTGACAAATGCGTTTTCCTTGAAGGCTGGCTTAAAAGTCACGGCATCACGCGGCTTGAACGCTACGACGCCCCCGACCCGCGGGCCAGGGGCGGCGTCAGACCCAATCTCGTCGCTACCATCCCCGGCCCGGAGGCTTCCGGGGACAGGGGGCGGCTGTGGATCATGAGCCATATTGACGTGGTGCCCCCCGGCGAGGCTTCACTCTGGAATACCGATCCCTGGACGGTGACGCGCGTTGACGACGGCCCCCTGGGCCCGCGCCTTGTCGGCCGCGGTGTAGAGGACAACCAGCAGGGCCTGACCTCATCGGTGCTGGCCGCCCTTGCCCTTGCCGATCAGGGCGTGAGGCCCGCGAGAACCGTCAAGCTGCTCTTCGCGGCCGACGAGGAAAACGGCAGCGCGTACGGCATCGGCTGGCTTGTTGAAAAACACCGGGAACTTTTTCGGAATGACGACATGGTACTCATTCCCGATTCCGGCGACCCCGAGGGGGGAAAAATCGAAATCGCGGAAAAAAATCTTGTCTGGGCGCGCTTCGTTACCAGGGGCGCCCAAACCCACGGTTCACGGCCGGATCAGGGCGCCAACGCCCATCTGGCCGGGGCTGACCTTGCGGTCAGGCTTCACTACGGGCTTTCCGAAAAATTCGGCGATCACGATCCTCTCTTTGAGCCGGATTACTCCACCTTTCATCCCACCAAAAAGGAAGCCAACGTCCCCAACATCAACACCATCCCCGGCGAGGACGTGTTCTGCATGGACATGCGCATCCTTCCGCGCTACCCGGTAAAAACGGTTCTGGCCGAAGTTGACCGGATAAAGGCGGAGGTGGAAGCCAGGCACAGGGTAAAGATCGGGTACAGCCTGCCCCAGTCAATGGAATCCAGAGCGACTTCCCCGGACGCGCCCCTGGTGGGTTTTATCGCCGGCGCGATAAAGGAAGTCTACGGGATCAATCCCCGGCC
>JAISND010000146.1 GCA_031276615.1 Treponema sp.
TTCGGAACCGGGGGGCTGCGGGGGGTGATAGGCGGCGGCTACAACCGGATGAACACCCTGGTGGTAAAAAGCGCCACCCAGGGCCTGGCCGCCTACGTGAAAAAGGCGTTTCCGGAAAAGGCGGCCGCCGGAAAACTTTCCGCGGCGATTGCCTTTGACAGCCGCCATTATTCGGCCGAATTTGCCGAGGCCGCGGCGCTTATCCTGGCAGCTAACGGAATAAAAACCTGGCTTTTTTCGAAACTGCGGCCCACGCCGGAGCTTTCCTTTGCCATACGCAGGCTGGGCTGTGATACGGGTATCGTGGTTACCGCGAGCCACAACCCGCCCCGGTACAACGGCTACAAGGCCTACTGGAACGACGGTTCCCAGGTTGTCCCCCCCCACGACGCCGGAATCATCGAAGAGGTGAACGCCGTCACAATTATAGAAGAGACAGACAGGCAGGAAGCCCTGGACAGGGGCCTCCTTCAAATCATCGATAAAGAAATTGACGAACCCTACCAGGCCATGGTAAAGTCGCGGCTTTTCCGGCCGGAGCTTATCAGGGCGAAGGCGGGGGAGGTGAAGATCGTCTACACTCCCCTGCACGGAACCGGGGCCATGCACGTCGAAAAGGCCCTGGGCGATCTCGGCCTTGAGGTGATCACCGTGCCGGAGCAGCGGGAGGGAGACGGCGGCTTCCCCACGGTGGCCTTTCCCAATCCGGAGGAAGCGGCGGCCCTGGACATGGCGATAAAACTCGGCGAAAAGGAAGGCGCCGACGTGGTAATGGCCACCGATCCCGACGCCGACCGTTTCGGAATAGCCGTGCCTTCGGGAAAACCCGGCGGCGGCTATACCCTCGTTACCGGCAACCAGATGGGCGTACTCCTCGCCGATTACATCTTCCTTTCGCTTGAGGAACTGGGCAGGCTGCCCCCGAAACCCGCCATGATAAACACCATCGTTACCACCGGCATGCAGAAGCGGGTGGCCGAATCCCGCGGCGCCGTCTGCGCCGAGTGCCTTACGGGATTCAAATGGATAGCCGATCTTATGCGCCGCTGGGAAAACGGGGAAAACGGCGCGCTTGACTTTGTATTCGGCACGGAGGAAAGCTACGGTTACCTTGTTGAAACCGAAGTGCGGGACAAGGACGGCATCAGCGCAGCCGCCCTCACCGCGGAGATGACCCTCTACTGGCGGAGCAGGGGAAAGAGCCTCCTTGACCGGCTGAACGAGCTTTACGGACAGCACGGCTACTGGCAGGAACTGGCCGTTTCCAAATATTTCCAGGGGCCGGAAGGCCCCGCGATTATGAAGGGGATTATGGACAGGTACCGTTCCGAACCGCCCGCGGCCCTGGGCGGCATAAAGGTATCAAAGACGCGGGATTTGAAAAACGGCGCCGGCGGCCTTCCCCCCAGCGACGTGCTTCAGTTCTTCCTTGCCGACGGCACCGTGGTAAGCGCCCGGCCGAGCGGCACCGAGCCCAAAATCAAGTTCTACGCCAGCTGCTGCGCCGGAGTGGGAAGCGGCGGGCTTGAAGAGGCAAAAAAGGAAGCCGCCCGGAAACTGGAGGCCATCGAAAAGGACATCAGGACTGTTATCGGTGACTGAACCGGTACGGCCTTCCCCGCGGCCCTGCCGCCGCGGCGCGGGCGGCAATGGAATCCTTTGACTGGGCCTTCAAAGCCTACGCGGAAGGGGCGGTTTTTACGGCCTTCGACACGGAAACCACCGGCCTTGATCCCGTAAAGGATCGCATTGTGGAACTGGGCGCGGTTAAATTTGACCGCAACGGGCCGATAAGCCGCTATTCGGCCTTGACGGATCCGGGCATTCCCATGCCCGCCGAAGCGGCAAGGGTGAACAATATTACCGGCGCGATGCTTGCCGGGAAGCCCCCCATCGAGGCGGTCATGCCGGATTTCCTCCGCCTGACAGGGGGAACGATCCTGGTTGCCCATAACGCCGCCTTTGACTGCGGCTTTATCAACGAATCCCTTGCCCGGATTTACGGGGGGCGTTCCCGGTCACTGACCAACAGGGTTGTCGATACCGTCCTTGCGGCGAAGCGGCTTTTCCCGGGGCTGGGCCGCTACAACCTGCAGGATCTGGCGGCCGGGCTTGGCATAAAGGCCGCCGAAGCGCACCGGGCGCTGGACGACGCCAGGCTCTGCATGGAAATCTTTGTAAAATGCTGCGACAGGAGCCTGTTGCACTTGTAGGTTTTTATGGCTTTTTTCGTTGAAAAAACCATAAAAACCACGATTATCCGGCATCCCCCTGACAGTTTTCCGGCCGGGAACGGGCCTTTGTCCGGAAGCAGGGTGAGCGCATATACCGGGGGAAAGTACCGCGGGCGGGGAAAACAGGGTGGAATATCGGCAGGGCGGGGTGCCGGAGGTAAAAACGCCCCGCGCGCGGGGTGTTTTTGGCCTCCGGCAGGCCCCCAGGAGAACCTTATACCCTGTTTTTTCCCGCCCGTCGTTGTATCACGTTTATACGCGCTGACCCTGAATGCTGCGCGGAGGAAGCTCGTCAAAGGCGGAACAATGTGTTACAATAGACCGGCAGTTTGCCGCGTTTCAGCGCGAAAGGGGGGTCAATGAAGGTCCGAAGCCTGTGCCTGTCCGTACTGTTCTGTTTTCTTGTTTCCGCCTGTTCCATCAACAAGCTGATGATGAACACGGTTGCCGACGCCCTTACCGGAGAGGGAAGCTCCGGCGTATTCACCGGGGATTCCGATCCGGAACTGGTGGGAGACGCCCTCCCCTTCGCCATTAAAATGTACGAATCCCTCCTGGCGGCCAATCCCGGACATCAGGG
>JAISND010000277.1 GCA_031276615.1 Treponema sp.
CCGGAGGGGGTAAAACCCTTTGCGTTACGGAGCGGGTTTTACGTGCTTGAGCAGGCGGGGGATACGGTAAAGATAGACATTCCCGAGGGTTTCGTCCCCAGGGAATGGTAGAGGAGGCGCGATGCCCGGTATCACAGGCGTTGCCGCCAATAACCGCGTGTATTCTGTGTTTTTTGGCATGGGCGGCATCGCCTGAATTGCGGGTCAAGCCTGGTCTTCAGGGCGGGGAGGTTCATTGTTGAGGGCGCCGGGATCGGTTTTCTGCCGGCGCCGCCGGAGATCATCATGCCGGGGAAGAAGCAATCCTGCGGGATCTTCAGGCAGCAGGCGACCGGCAGGGAAGTCTGTTTCCCGGCACGGAACCGTATCGTACCGCTAAGCGCAAGGGGTAGAATCGGAAATACCGGAAGCCCCCGCAGGGAGCTGAGGAATTGGAGCGGATAACCTGGTCCGGTGCCCGCGCCAGCGAACCGCCGCCGAATTCACCGGCAAACGGAAAACCTTTCCTTCGCAGGTCATGGTTCGATTGAACGTGATGCGACGCGTACATTTTCAAAATGAGGCATGGGTACTTTTGGGTTACATTTTTGATGAGGCAACGCGGGGGCTTGCGCTCAAGTCTTTCTTCCGTTTGAATTGAACTATGACCTCCGATGAAAAAGCCAGAGTGGCCCGGTTTCTGGATCTCCTCGCGGATCTGATCGGGAGTGGCTACCGCGGCCCGGAGCGGGAGTACCGGTTTGAAGGCGAAGCGCGGCCGGGGGAGGCGGCCTGTCCCGCGGCCGGGTCTGAGACCCCCGGCGCCGCCCCTCCCCGCCCGGCCCGGCCCGCGGGCGGCGAAACCGGCGGCGCTGAGGACGGCGGCCTTGAATCGACGGCCGCCGGCATACGCGCCTGCCGCGCCTGTTCCCTTTGCGAAACCCGCGTAAAAGCCGTTCCCGGCGAGGGCGCGGAGCGGCCTCTCGTGCTGGTCATAGGGGAAGGGCCCGGCGCGGAGGAGGATGCCGCCGGCCGGCCCTTTATCGGCAGGGCCGGGCAGCTTCTGGATAAAATGCTCGCCTCCATAGGCCTTTCCCGCGAAAGCAACTGCTTTATCGCCAATGTGGTAAAGTGCCGCCCCCCCGGAAACCGCGATCCCCTGCCGGAAGAAATCGCCGCCTGCGCGCCCTTCCTGGAAAGGCAGATACGGCTGCTCAGGCCGAAGATTATCCTCTGCGCCGGCAAAGTGGCTGCCCAGGCCCTGCTTGAAACCGGCAGGCCCGTCGGCGAACTCCGCGGCGTTCTTCATTCCGTGTCCCGGCCCGCGCCTATTCCCCTTGTCGTCACCTACCACCCCAGCGCCCTTCTGCGGAATGAAGCTTACAAGCGGCCGGCCTGGGAGGACCTGAAAATGCTCAGGGCGAAACTCTCCGAAGCCGCGCCCGGAGAGGCCGGCCCCGCCGCGCCGGAAGCCCCGGCCCGGGGGGAAACCTGATGGCCGCCGCCCCTTACCTCGATCTGGTCTTCGACATTCCCGCCCCCCGGAGCTTCACGTACCGCCCTGACCCGAAAGGGGAAGCCGCCGTGGGAAAGCGCGCGATGGTTCCCTTCGGAAAGCGCGGCCGGGACAGCCTGGCCTACATTGCCGGGGAACGGGATAGCCCGCCGGAGGGCGTTAAAGAAAGCGAAATCAGGGCCATACGCCGGGTTGTCGACCGGGAGGCGGTTTTTGACGCGCGGGACATCGGCATTGCCCGCTGGATCTCGGCCTACTACCTCTGCGGCCTGGGACAGGCCCTGGCGGCGATGATCCCTTCGGGCCGCCGCGCGGCTTCCTTTCCCTCCCTTCCCGACGATCTTGAAGAAATCGCCGCCGCCCCCCTGGAGCTTTCCGGCGAGCAGGAAAACGCCCTGGAGGCCATCACCGGCGGGGAAACGCCCGAGGCTCCGCCGGAAAACGGGGCGGCGGAATCCTCCTCCCTCGCCGCGCCGCGGCCGGCCGGCGGGGAGGATTCCCCTTCTTCCCTCCCCTCCCCTCCCATGTTCTACCTCTACGGCATTACCGGTTCGGGCAAGACCGAAGTGTTTCTCCGCGCCGCCGAATATTTTCTGGGGATCGGCAAATCGGTTATCTACCTGGTGCCGGAAATCTCCCTTACCCATCAGACCGCGGAGATCATCAAAAAACGTTTCGGTTCCGCCGCGGCAACGCTCCACTCCGGCATGAGTCCCGGCGCGCGGCTTGCCGAATGGATGCGGATACGCCGGGGCGAGGCGCCAATCGTGATAGGCCCCCGAAGCGCGGTTTTCGCGCCGGTACGGAGTCTGGGCCTTGTCATCATCGACGAGGAACACGACGGATCCTACAAATCGGGCGCTACCCCGCGCTACCACGCGCGGCAGACCGCCATCAGGCGCTGTTCCGCCGAAGGGGCGAAGCTGGTCATGGGTTCCGCCACCCCCTCCGCGGAGGCCTGGAAACTTATGGGCGAGGGCGTCATCAGGCGGCTGGACCTTTCCCGGCGGCTTTCCGGCGGCAGCGTGCCGGAGATAAAAGCGGTAAGCCTGGAACACGCGGAAGGATGCCTGACGACGACGCTTAGAAACGAAATCCGCGCCACCGCGCAAATGGGGCGGCAGAGCATCCTCTTCCTCAACCGCCGGGGTTTCGCCCATTTTTACCACTGTCCCTCCTGCGGCTACGAGCAGACCTG
>JAISND010000088.1 GCA_031276615.1 Treponema sp.
ACCAGGGCGGCGCGGCTCGCGGGGCTTGACAGGGTTCCGGCGATAGTCCGCGAATATACCGACGAAAAGCGGATGGAAGTATCCCTTATCGAGAACATCCACCGGGCGAATCTGAACCCCATCGAGGAAGCCTCCGCCTATAAAAACCTGATGGACTTTTCGCGGCTTTCACAGGATGAGGTTGCCTCCAGGGTCGGTAAAAACCGTTCTACCGTTGCCAACGCCCTGCGGCTGCTCAAGCTCCCGGCGGTCATGCAGAAAAGCCTCGAAACCGGCGAACTCAGCTCCGGTCACGCCCGCGCCCTTCTTTCGGTTGACGACAAAACGGCGCGGGAAAAATTGTACGCGGATATCCTCTCATCGGGAATTTCGGTGAGGGAAGCGGAAAGGCGGGCTGCCGTCCTGAACGGAGCCGGGACGGAGGGCGGCGCAAAGGGCAAAGGCGGGAGCGGGGAAAAACCGAAACCCGCCGCGAAACGCGCCCCCGAACTGGGGGCCATGGAAGAAAAATTCATTGGCAGACTTGGTACCAAGGTAGCCATCGAAGGCGATCTCCACAGAGGCCGTATCCTTATCGACTATTATTCAATGGAAGATTTGGAACGGCTTTACGAGATTCTGGGAGGTTAAAAACACGGGGTATGACGCATGAAGATTATCGCCGATCTGCACATACATTCCCGTTACTCCCGCGCTACCAGCCCGAAACTCACTCCGCCCTATCTTGACCGCTGGGCCAAGATCAAGGGGGTACACCTTGTGGGAACCGGGGACTGTACCCATCCGCGCTGGCTCGGGGAACTGCGCGAACAGCTTGCGGACGCCGAAGAGGGCCTGTATGTATTGAAGGAAGATGTCCGCAGGGACTTTGCCTCCGGCCCCGCCCTGGAGGAGGAACTGCCCCGGCCGGGCGGTGCGGATTTGCCGGACGGAGCTTTGACCGGTCCGGTTCAGCCGCCGCGCTTTGTCCTTACCGGGGAAATCAGCTCCATCTACAAGCGGAACGGCAAAACCCGCAAGGTACATCACCTTGTCATCCTGCCCGGCTTCAGGGCCGCCGCCGCTTTTCAGACCAGACTGGAGCGGCTTGGAAACATCGTTTCCGACGGCCGTCCTATCCTGGGGCTTGATTCGCGGGATATACTTGCCCTGCTTCTCGAAACCGACGAGCGTTCCCTGCTCGTCCCCGCCCACATCTGGACTCCCTGGTTTTCGGCGCTGGGGGAAAAATCCGGCTTTGATTCGATTGAAGAATGTTACGGCGATCTGACCGCGTACATTCCCGCGATTGAAACCGGGCTTTCCTCCAACCCTCCCATGAACTGGGCCCTTTCCGCGCTTGACCGTTTTGCGATCATCTCCAATTCCGACGCCCATTCCCCGGACAAAATCGGCAGGGAGGCGACCATCCTTGACGCGGAGTTTTCCTGCCCCGCGCTGAAGGCGGCGCTGGGAGGATTCATGGCGAATAACGGTTCCGCCGCCCGCGCCGGAGGCCGTGCCGCCGGAGATTCTCCGGGCCTGCTCGGCACCGTTGAGTTTTTTCCCCAGGAGGGCAAGTACCACTACGACGGGCACCGCAGGTGCGGCGTCTGCCTGGGGCCGGAAGAAGCGGCGGCGTTACCTGCCGCGCTCTGCCCCGTATGCGGCAAGCCCCTTACCCGCGGCGTCATGGGACGGGTACTGGAGCTTGCGGACAGGCCGGTGGATGAACGGCAGGCCGCGCCGCCTGAACCGGACGGCGGCAACCGCCGGCCCTATTATTCCCTCATTCCCCTCAGGGAAATTCTCGGCGAAATTCTGGAAACCGGGCCCGGCTCAAAAAAAGTCGATGCCGCATATAACGGCCTGATTGAAAAAACGGGGAGCGAATTTTCAATTCTCATGGAGACGGACATTTCCGCGCTTGAAAAATCAAAAATTCCGGGGCTTTCCGGGGAACTTCTCGCCGGGGCGATTGACCGCATGCGCAGGGGCGAAGTTTCGATAAGCCCCGGCTACGACGGAGAATACGGCGTTATCCGTGTTCTTTCGCCTGACGACAGGACGGGCGGGGGCGGCGAACTTTTTGATTGTACGCGAAGGGCACATGCCGGGGATTCCGCCCTTCGGCGCGGGAGCCAAAAGGGCAGGCGCCCCGGAACGAATACCCTGCCCAAACAGCCGGTCCCCGCCGGGCCGGAAGGCCCGATCCCCGCGGCGGGGACGGCGCGCCCCGCGCTAAAACCGGCGGGAGCCGCCGGGCGGAACGCGGCAAGGGCGGCTTCGGCAAAGGCCGGCTTCAGCTTTGACCGGTTTCAGAAAGAGATCATCGCCCACGAGGGGGATCGAACCATCATCATCGCGGGGCCGGGCGCCGGAAAGACCGCCGTACTTGCGGCGCGCGTGGGCCGGCTTGTCGCCGAAGGCGCGGACCCCGCCTCCATTCTGGCCCTCAGTTTTACCGTCCGGGCCGCCGCGGAACTTCGTGAACGTGTCGAGAAATTCCTCCGCGAAAGCGGCGCGGAACACGGAAACGGCGCGGCCGCTCCGGGGCGCCGGGTAAACACGGCGACCTTCCATTCGTTCTGCTGCGCGGTTCTTCGTGAAAATGCCCTTGCCGCCGGTATTCCGCCGGATTTCGGCATATTGTCCGAATCCGCCCGTGATGCGCTGCTCGGGGAACTCTGCAAAATCCCCGGCGGAAAATCCGCCCCGCGTCCCCGCAGGCTGGGTGATTACATCGAGCTGCGCAAGCGTTTCCTCCTGCTTCCCGGCGACCTGAAGCCGGGGACGGCAGGCGCCGCCGCTGTTCTTGATTCTCTTGCGGACGAACTTCCCGTTCCGCAGCCCGATCCCGAACTGGAAAAACTCTACGGCCTCTACCGTGACAGGCTCCGCGAATCCGGCCTGCTTGACTACGACGATCTGATTGCCGGAACGGCGCGCCTGTTCAGCGCGCGGGAACCGGTTCTTGCCGGGTATCAGAAACGCTGCCGGTATATCTTTGTGGACGAGTATCAGGACATAAACTTAAGTCAGTACATACTGCTCAGGCTTTTGGCCGACGGAGGACGCCGGGCGGAAAACGCGGCGGGCCCTGAAAGCGCCGCGGGCCGCGAAAACACCGCGGAAAGCGCGGAAGCCCCGCAGCGGCCCCGGCTTTGGGTTATCGGCGATCCCAATCAGGCGATTTACGGGTTCCGCGGCTCGGACAAGCGTTTTATCGACCGCTTTGCGGTTGACTATCCCGAAACCCGGCGGTTTGAACTGCTGAAAAGTTTTCGCTGCGCCGATCCGATTATCGGCGCGGCGGGGCGGCTTGCCGGTTCCGGGCTGCGGG
Organism: Treponema sp.; assembly: GCA_031276615.1. Lineage (GTDB taxonomy): Bacteria > Spirochaetota > Spirochaetia > Treponematales > Breznakiellaceae > JAISAK01. The sequence goes on from JAISND010000088.1 coordinate 3,323, forward strand.
GGACGGAAAGTCCGGTCGATCTTTACCGTTTCGAATACCCCACGGAAAAATCAGAGGCCGAAGGCGTTGCCCGCCGCGTTTCACGCCTTATCGGCGGCGCGAGTTTCTTCGCGAAGGACAGCGGCGACACGGATCAGGCCGAAGCCGGCTACGCGGACAGCGCCGCCCCGGAGGACTGCGCCATCCTTGTCCGGGCCGCCGCGCTCGCGGCTCCCCTTGTCAAGGCCCTGCGGGATCACGGCATTCCCTGTGTGTTCGCCGGGGAACAGCCCTGGTGGGAAGAGGAGCCGCTGAAAAGTTTTCTTGATCAGCTCCGGAAAAATTGTGTTTCGCATAACGGCAG
>JAISND010000147.1 GCA_031276615.1 Treponema sp.
GAAGTAAGGGGAACCGAAGGGCTGGCGTAAGCCGCTTCCACGCATATGTACCAGACTGCCCCTCAGACAGGGGGCGCGCTGCCTTCTTCATCCAGCAGGGCTTCCTGTTCCAGCCTGACGCGCTTCTCTGCCATGTAGCTGAGGCAGGGAAGACAGTCGGAAAGCTCCGCGGCCAGGCCAAGGGTTCGCAGTTTGCCGGCGTAGGTCTTTGTTACCGGAAGGGTCAGGGCGGCGTATTTGACCAGTTCCCCGCGGTCCATGCGGCAGGGACGGACATCCGCCCGGATCTCCCGGCGCAGCCGGGCAAGCATGGAAAATCCGCCGTAGTCGATGTCCCCCCAATGGTACCAGGGAGAGGTCTCCGGCAGGGCCGCGGCCAGCGCCCGGAAGAAGGCGCCCCGGGCAGGGCTGAACTGTCCGCCGTGGTATACCACAAGCTCCGCAGCGCCGGGGTTTTGACGGATGTAGCTGACGTAATTCGCCTTGTTTTCTATTGAAAGCAGGCGGACAAGACCGGAAGGGATTTCCAGCCGGCCCCGTTTAAAATCCGGGGAGCCGAGGGAAGCGCCGTACCGCAGGAGGGAAAAGTCAATCCTGCCGGAGTCAAAGTGTATGGAAAGGGGGCCGCGGAATTCGAAGCGCTCGGGGTAGCGGACTATGCCGGCAAAGCCAAGGAGTTCCTCGCCGGTGCTGTCCTCTTCGCAGCCGGAATAGCGCCGGATAATGTCGAGCAGGCGTTTCTTTACCGAGTTCTCGAAAATTTTGGAATCCCCAAAACAGCAGATCGAAAAAACCCGTTCCAGAACTTCGGCCCTTTCCGCCTGCCCGTCTATAAACAGCAGGGCGCGAAAGAGGTTCTTCCGCTCAGGAGCGTCCGCGGGAAGGGCGCCGGCGGGAGCGTTTTTTCGCAGAAGGGTATCCCGGCAGTCCTCCAGAAAACGGCGCATCCAGGGGCTTTTTATCCGGGCAAGGAGATCCTGAACTTCAAGGCCGATTTCGGCGGCCAGGACGTTCTTCGGTTTTCTGCCGAGAAACGCATAGGCCGCCGCGATTGCGCCGGCGTCAAGCGAAACCTGGGCGATGATGTGATTTTCCTCACCCTTCATCCAGCGGAGGCAGACCAGTCCCTTTTTTTCGAGTTCCAGAAGGGACCGGTTAATTTCCCGCCGGCTTTCCGGGTTCTCGATATTGTAGCGCCGGTAGTCGGAAAGCCCCGAATCGTAAAGCCGGATTTTTATTCTCCGCGAAGGCCGGGTTCCGGTTTTGAAAAAAACGCTTCCCTCGTATTTATCCAGCAGAAGGGAAAGCAGTTCCTTCCCCGTTGATTCAGGGGGCATGGCTTTCCCCCGCCCCTGTCTTGCGCGGATCAAAACTGACAACCGCGGAATTCTTTTTATCCCGGTAGACCAGAAGGTTCCTGTCCGCCTGGGGCGCGATGTCGCCTATTTTATCGGAGGGCGCCGAGAGTATAACCTGAAAGTTGAATTTTCTCAGAAGCTCTATGCTGCTCGTTATCCGCTCGCTGTCCATTTTGGAAAAGGCTTCATCAAAGATGATAAGCCGGACGGTGCCGGCCTTCCGGTCCCTGCCGATACGGTAGAGCTGGGTAAAGGAAGCAAGCACGGCAATGTAAAAGGGGGTCTGGGTTTCGCCGCCGGATTTTTTCCCCATGGTTCTTGACAGACGCTGGGATTCCCCCTCGCTGTTGGTAACTTCAAGGTCAAAGGAAAGATAGGTGCGGTAATCCGTAAAGGTCTGCACCCGTTTCTCATAATCGTCCCGGCCTTCGGACCGCTTCCCCGTTCCCTCCTCGGTAATAATCGCAAAGAGCGCCGCTATCTCGTCGTGGTATTTCGCGTTGAATTGTTCCGAGAGCAGATTGTAGCCCCCGTCAAGCAGCATGGGGTCGACTATCATGTCATAGTAAGGTTTGTACTCGGCCTTGGGGATTATCCTGAACCGGTAACGGTCCTCTCCAAAGGAACTGGAGGAAAGGGCCGCGTTAAGATTGTCGATCTGCCGTTTGGCGTCGTCGATGTTGTTCTGGAGGCGGCTTAAAAAATCTTCCCGAAACTGTTCGTAAGCCCTGGCCCGGGCATCCTCTATTTTGGCGCGGTATTCGGGAAGCCTGTTTTCCCCCAGCTCCCGGCGGACGAGATCCCAGGCGTCGTTGTCTTCGGCGCCCGTATCATAACCCATCTTGTAGCGGTCGTTGTAAATTCGCCGCAGCTCCTTAAGCTCGTCCCGGAACTTTTCTTTCGCGTTCTTCGAGCGGCTCAACTCCCTGGGAAAGGCCGCGGCTATTTCCGCGGGACCTCCCCGGTCGGAAAATTCCTTTCTGTACCGGGGTTCGCCGGCGGCCTCTATCCAGCCGGCCTCGTACTTTTCCGCGATTTGTTTTTCCGTTTCGGCAAGGGAATTGTTGAGGGCGGGAAGCGTTACCGTTTCAATCTGTTTCAGCTGGTTTTCTTCACGGCCCCGTTCCCGTATGCAGGCCTCCAAACCAGCGTTTGTTTTTTTCAGTATGCCTTCCAGAGCTTCTATCCGCTCCATCAGGGCTTCAATGGCGCTCCTGTCAACGGAGTCCAGGTTTTTTCTCAGGCCGGCTATTTCTTCTTCCAGCCGAGGGATATGTTCCGTGGCGGCGGCCGCCGTCACCAGGCGGACGGCCTCGTCCTCTCCGGGGATGCCAAGGCCGGAGACGGGGGCCGCGGCCGTGAGAAGGCTTCTCAGGCTGCCGAGATCTCCGCCCAGCTTTTCCAGTTCCTGCCGCACCGCTTCAAGACGCAGCAGTACGGCGCCCCGGCCGATGGCGGGCTTGGCCCAGCGCGCGGGATTCATGGCGCGGGCGGTGTAGTTCTGGTACAACATTCCATCGTCGGTTACGGAGGTTTTGAAATTCCGGAGTTCTTCCACCCTGTTACACTTCATGACCCGTCCAAGGGCGTAATCCAGAAAGAGCCGCACCCAGGGATTCTCCGCGGTTATTTCTTCCGCAAGGCTTCCCGGCTCGGCCCTGGGCGAAAGGGCTTCGATCTTTTCAATGTCCACAAGGCCCGTGTTGTAAACAGCCCGTTTCGCCTTGATCGAATCGTACACACGGAGCGCCGCGTTGAAATGTTCGGGCGCGACAATAAGGTAAAACTTCTGGGTATGGAGATACCCCTCGATGACGCTGCGCCAGCGTTTTTCCGGAATGTCCGCGGCCTCCGCTACAATGAACACCACGTCCTGTCCGCCGGTTTTAAGCCGGATCTGTCCGGCGATTGCCGCCCTGAGATCGAGAACCTCCCGGGGAAACTGGTAGACGCCGTCCCGCAGGGAACGCTCTTCCGCCCCAAGGACAAGGCGGTGTTGTTCCAGTTTTTTTTCTTCTTCCACAAGCCGTGAAGCAAGGATGTTTGAATTTATTTTGAGGGCGTCCGCAGCCCGCACCCGTGATTTTACCGCGCCTTCCCCGGCGATCCCGACGGCCGCCGGGTCCGCGGGCTTAAAGTCCTCAAGGAGTGACGCGAAACGGGATGCCTCTTCCTGAAAATTTTTTATCTGGGGCGTCAGAAACGGATCAAGGGATTCAACGGAAAGGCGGCCGCTCTCTTCGGCAAAATACGCGGCCTTTGTTTTCCAGGAAGAAACCAGTTTTGAAAAACGATCCGAAACGGCCTCGAACTCTTCCCCGATATGCCGAATCTCATCGGTCTTGTCACGGATCTGTTTTTCAAGATGTTCAACAATCCGCGCCGTTTCGTTGTTCATTAATTGAACGCGAAGCTCATCCCGCTCCTGCTGCATTTCCCCAAGACGTTTTTTTGATTCATCAATGGCGGCGACGAGTTTTTTTATTTTTTCCGCGAGTCTCCCCGCTTCGGCCTGGTGGTTTTGGATGGCGGCAATATTTGTATCCGCCCCGGCCTTGTCAAGCAGGTAGGAGTAGAGGATTTCGTTTTTCCTCTGGGCGTCGAAATTTCCATAAGCGGCGATGATCCTGTCCAGTTCCTCAATCCGCGTCCGCAGCAGAGCCTCTTCCGCTTCAAGGCGGGTGTAGCTGTGGATGTTTTCCTGAAGGCCGCTTATATCCACCGTCCGGGGAGTGTCGCAGACAAATTCGGAAATGAATTTCTGTATCTCCACATTGGGATCAAAGGAAACCGCCCGTTTAAGGAGCTGGCTGAAACGGCGGCCCTGCAGGGCGCCCAGTCTGCCGTAAAGGTCCTCCTGAAAATTCTGGTTGGTGTCGGTGGTAAGGAAGGCGCTCTGGGCATAGTTCTCCCGAATCCAGGAACGCAGGGCGGCGATGTCCATAGCCTTCCGGCCGGTAAGGGTCGCGTCGATAAATTCATGCTCCGGGATTCTGCCGTTGAAACGGAAGAAAAGCCGGGGATAATCGTTTTCGGAATACACGTCGAAACAGCAGCCGGCCGTAAAGGAAGCGTCCTTTTCATCGTCAAAAAATTCCAGGGCAATGTAACTGGTAAACCTGCCGCTGCGCAGATACTTGAAGCCGGAATCCTCGTCGTCACCCAATTCGCCCAAAAGATAACCCCTGAGGGTCCGGCTGTTTTTTCCGCTGGCCGCCTTGTTGAAGGAATTCCCCGCGGTGTCCGCCAGCAGCACCAGCTGGAGGGCGTCGATAATGGTGGATTTGCCGGAGGCGTTTTTTCCGGTAAGAAAGTTAATCATGTCAAAATCAATTGACTCATGAACAAAGTAGTGCCAGTGGATAAGGAGCAGCTTCTTCAGAATTTTCATAAGGGTTCTTCCGCGGCGGCGCCGTCTTCCCCGGCGGCCGGTTCTTCCGCGGCAGCCTGCTCCCCGGCAGCCTGCTTTCCCGCGGCGGCGCTTTCCCCGCCGGCTTTTAGATCCTCAATTTCCCTGTAGAGGTCGTTGATGCCCTGATTTGAAATGATGGAAAGAATTGAGGGGAGAATGAGTATTTTGTTTCCATCGCCGTCCCAGGGGGAACTTTCCATTTTCCGGATGATATTGAAATGCGCCAGGCTGCGCTGGGCGTCGACGCGTTCCTTCCTGGTGGTCTCCTTTCCGGTTTTCCCCTTTTCCAGAAGCCCGAAGGTACGCATCTTTTCGACAATCTCCGTGGTACTGCTTGCGACGGTTTTGTAAGCCCCCGCGTCTTCCCGTTTTTCCTCGTAGACCAGGCGGCACATGTAGAGAAAAAGGGTGGTAAAACGATCCAGGCGGAAACGGTTGTGATCGTAGTGGTTGCAGAGGGAAATGATGCCGTAGTTGTCGTCCTTCTCGAGACGCCAGCCGGAAAGATCAAAATAATCCCTGAACAGATTAAAGAGGCGCGACACGGTCTGATAGTCACGGTTCGGCAGGGTCATCTGCCGGGAAGGCTGATACTCGTAGCGCACCATATAGGTGTGGGATAAAAGATAATTTGACAGGCGGCGAAAATCTTCCTTATCGCTGCTGTTGAGCTTTTCATACTCCTCAAGCATGTTCCGCCGCATCCTTTCTGCTGAATCTCATCTTTGGAATAACATAGCCGTTGACATTTACCCGTTCCTTCCACAGCTCCACGGCGTAATCCATACCCCGCTCGCGGGAACGGACAAGGGCCAGAATGAGGAGGATAAAATCGGTGTCGTTATTGATGGGAAGCGTCTCGCTTTCCGCCACGGTTCTGCCGGAATCAAAAAAAGACGCCACGAAGCGGCGAATCCGGTCCGGGGTATAAACGTTTTGCATCTGTTTCGCAAGGCTTTCCATCGCTTCGGCCGGCAGAAAACCGCCGGCGGCGATTTCAAGGGCCTCTCCGTTTATCCGGCGGCTCAAAATATTTCTGTGGTAGAAGGAACCCGCGTCGATAAATTCCTGCCGGAAGATTTTGACCCGTTCCCGTAATTTTGAAGTTAATTTTGCTTTCAGCGCCTCACGCCGCGATTTGTCGGGCAGGGCTTCCGCCGGGGGCCAGGCCCTGAAAATCTCAAGGAGCTTTCCCTTTATGCTCTGATCGGCGGTCATCATGTAGGTCATCTTTTCGATGGAATTTTTGGTATAGGCGCTGTGCTTCCGGTCAATTTCGTTGATGATGTTCCCGATGATCGCGTAGGTATCCTGTACGTAATCAATGGCGGACAGTATCTCCATTTCGGCTTCTTCTTCCTCGCTGTATTTCCGCACCGTCATGGCCCGTTCCCGCATCCCCGCCAGAAGTTTTTCATCCTCCCGGATTTTTACAAGCAGTTCCCGCACCGGCGCCGTGTACCGGTAAAAGGAGTCCATGGTTTTTATGGGATGGTAGACGCGGTCGGTCATGGGCTTGTATTTTTCAAAATGATTCTCCAGAAGTTCGTTTATGTTGTTCTGTTCCTGGATGCGCCTGATATAGGAGCGTATGTTGTGGTACAGGCTTTTCAATTCGTACACAAGGGTTTCGGTATTTCTCTTCGCGGCAAGAACCGCCTCGTAATACTCCCGGGGCTGATCGCGCTTTGCCTGTTTCAGCGCGGAATAGGTGGAAAACACCAGGGAGTTGTACTCGTGGATCTTTTCATCCCTCATCTCGTCCAGAAGCTGCATCATCCTGATGGCATAGTCCCGGGGAGTCAGAATCTCGACAAAGGATCCGTCCATGACTTCCCTGTCCGCCCAGCCCGCTTTTACGATCCGGGCAAGAATGAGCCGCGCCTTTTCATGGGCATTAAGCCCTCCCTGGCCTTCCACGGCGTTGGGCACGTCGGGGTTCTCGTCTTCCTTTTCGACAATGAAATTCCTGTCCTCGATGAGTCCGGCCAGGGACGAAACGTAATCGCTTACCTGTATGTTGAGGTCCTGTTTGAGATAACCGTTCAGCAGCATCAGGGCGTCAAAATAAATTTCCCTGTTTCCCGAGGAGAGAATCGAGAAAAAATTGCCGGGAATAAGGGAAAAGATATTCATATACTCCATA
>JAISND010000195.1 GCA_031276615.1 Treponema sp.
ATCACACAGCGGGAACAGTAGGGACTCAGGGGCCGGCAGACATTCTGCCCGTAGAGGACAAGGAGGGCGTTTATCCCCTTCCAGTATTTTCGCGGAAGAATTTCACGCAGGGTCATTTCGGTTTCTTCGGGGGTTTTCGTGGATACCCAGCCGGCGCGGTTCGATATGCGGTGAACGTGGATATCCACGCAAATTCCGGGAAGATCAAAGGCTTCGACAAGCACCAGGTTCGCCGTTTTCCGTCCCACGCCGGGCAGCGCGAGCAGGGCGTCCATGTCGGCGGGCACCTTGCCTTCGCGGCCGGCAAGCAGCAGGGCGGCAATTTTTTTCAGGTTCGCCGCCTTGGTACGGTAAAACCCCGCGGGATAGGCAAGCCGGGCGATACTCTCCTCGCTCAGGGCGGCAAGCTCCCGCGGCCCCGGCGCTTTGGCGAGCAGCCGCCTGGATGCGGCAAGGGTTACCTCGTCTTTGGTGCGCAGGCTGAGGATGGTGGATACCAGCACCGCCCAGGGATCGCGCTCGTAGTGCTCCGCCACGGTAGTAACCGAAGGATCCTTTTTATCACCGGAGGATTCCCGTTCTTTTTGCAGTCCCTCCCTCCAGCGGGAAAGGGCTTTCATAATGGCGGCCCACTCTGTCCCTGTTTTCCCCAACTGTTACTCCTTCTCCAAAAGGCATACCGCCAGGGCTTCCACTGCCGTCCCCTCGCCCACAGGCCCCAGCCCTTCGCCGGTTTTCCCTTTCACAAAAACCGCGTCCGGGGAAACGTCCAGCGCCTGGGCAAGCGAATAACGTATATTGTCGCGGTAGGGAAGCAGCTTCGGTTTTTCGCAGCAGACGGCACAGTCAAGATTAACAAGACGCCAGCCGGAATTTTTCACCAGGCTGAAGGCGGAACGCAGGAGAACCATGGAATCCGCGTCTCTCCACGCCGCGTCCGAAGACGGGAAAAGGGCGCCGATGTCGCCCAGCCCAGCCGCGCCAAGGACCGCGTCTGTTACCGCGTGGGCAAGGACATCCCCGTCGGAATATCCCAGTTCGCCGCGCCCGGCGGGTATTTCAATTCCCCCGAGCAGAAAACGCCGTCCCTTGACAAGGCGATGCAAATCCTGCCCCAGGCCGACACGTATCATGCCAAATCCTCCGGAAAGGTGATTTTTTTATTGCCGGGATCGCCGGGTATTGCCGCCACGGGTCCGCAGAATTCTCCCCAAACCTCGGCGTCGTCGGTGTACTCAAAACCCTCCGCGCATTCCCGTTCCGCCGCCTTCTCATGGGCGCGGAGAATCTCGGGAAAGGCAAAAGCCTGGGGCGTCTGGGCGCCGCCGACGTTGGCGCGCCGCAGGTGGCGCCTGATGAGAACCGCCGCGCCGCCCGCCATGCCTTCCGCGCCGCCGCCCGCCGGCGGCTCTGTTTCCTTGGGCGTCTCGGTGAGGGGCAGCAGGGGTATCACCGCCCGGTATTGCCGCACGGCTTCAATAATCCGCCCGATAAGGGAAGCCCCTATCCAGGGACGCGCCCCGTCATGGATAAGCGCGTAATCGGGGTGATAGGCGGCAAGCAGGGAAAGGGCGTGATGCACCGATTCCCGGCGCGTTCTGCCGCCGGGAACAAAAAGTATTCCCGGCCCCTTACCGCCGGGCGAAGGCGAAAAAAGCGCTTCGGGCAGGGCTTCACGGGCCGCGGCTTCGCCAATTTCAGGGAGCGCCGGCACGGTGATAACGATAGTCCCGATACAGGGAAAAGCGGCAAAGGCGGAAACCGCGGCGCCCAGCACGGTCAGGGGCCTGCCCGAACCGTCAGACACGCCGTCCAGGGGGCGGTACTCTTTCTTGGGGCCCCGCATCCGGGAGGAGGCGCCTGCCGCGCATACCACCGCCGCGAATGAGCCGGGAACGGCGCTTTGGGCAGCGGAACCTTCCATTTCCCCCGCTTACCTGGATTCCAGACGGGTAAAGATCATGTTTTCCACCTCTTCCTTCGGCTTGCGGAGTGAAAAGGAAACTTCATCCTCAAGCAGCTTAAGGGCGGAATCGTAGAGCTTGCGTTCCAGAATGGGCAGCTCTTTAACCTTGCTCCGGTGATAAAGGGAACGCACTATGGAGGCGATATCCTTAACGCTGCCCTTTTTAAGGAGATCAAGATTCATCTGATAGCGGAGCTTCCAGTCCGAGGGGATAGGCTCGTAGTCCTGGCCGATAAGTTCCAGGGCCTTGAGGGCTTCGTCCCTGGGAACGATTGAACGGATTCCAAGTTCAAGGGCCTTGTCCACCGGTACCATTATGGTCATATCCGACACTTCAAGATAAATCACATAATAAGGAACCTTCGACTCCTTAAACTTTTTTTGTTCTATGGATTTTATCACCCCCACACCCTGGCTGGGGTAAACCACCTTCTGATCAACCTGAAAACCCTTGGCTTTACTCATTACCGTTAAATATATCACAAATTAACGCATGTAACAAGATTGTCTTTCGGCTGCTTTCTGAAACAGGGATTGCGCCCGTCCGTCCGGGCGGCGCGCTTCAAAAATCCGCTTCCCCGTAATCTTCGTCTTTCGGCTGATCATAATCAGGCGAGAGTACCAGGGCGCCGATCAGGCTTTCCTGGTTAAAGACCCTGGCCAGCTCGTCAGCCTGTTCGCGGGTAAAGTACATGTATAAGGGGACTGAATCAAGTTTGTTGCTTCCGTCCCGAAGCGACGATTCTTCCCGCGCCGAACTCTGGCTTACGGTAAAGAAGGGCGTTTCCTTTCCCTTTTCACCCCGGAACCTGTAGCCCAGCTCGATGACCGGGGAAGAAACGCTTGTATCCGAGTATTTGCCGTATGTCCATTCCAGCTTCCCCTTGAACTTTCCGTAGGCTTTTCTGGTTCTGGAAAATTTTTTTCCGAGGTTTCTTGAGGCATAATCGGCCTTGTAGGATTCAACGGCTTTGATAAAAAGCTCCCGTCCCTCCTGGCTCCAAAACTGGCGATAACGGGTCAACTGATACCGGAAATTAAGGGCTACCTGGTTATAACGGGGGTAAAAAACAACTTCCATTTCGAGTTTGTTCAGCCTGGCTGAAAAAAGCCGGTCAAATTCCGCTTCTACGATTCCTACCGAAACGGGGTCCTGGTCGGCAACCATGTCGGGGTAGAGCTTTTTGGGATCTATCGTTATACAGGAAAAATTCAAAAGGGCACAAAACACAGCCGCCAAAACAATCGGTAACTTTTTCACACAAGCCTTCCTTGCCAAAATTTCTTGCGGTAGAGTTGTTCAGAAACTTCAGTTTCTGCCGAACCAAAGGTTCGCCAACAACCACTTAAAAATCGCAAAATGCGGAACATTTTGCAAGACCCGCAAACTGACCTTTGGTCAACCAGCCGGGTTATCGAACAGGTCCAGTGTAGACCAATTCGCCCTGATTCTCAAGTGTCCCCAGTCATGCCCCAAGGGTATCCGGATTGTAGAAACGGCTTAAAATCTGAGGCTGTT
>JAISND010000221.1 GCA_031276615.1 Treponema sp.
GGGCGCCCAGGAAGAAATGCTGAACCGGCTGAAAAAAACCTTCATCGAAAAAAACCAGGAATATGAAAGGACGAAGGCCGCCGAGGAGGAACTGCGGAATTTTCTTGCCGAAGCGGAATCAATGCGGGAAAAAGCCGAAAAAAACATGGACCTCATCAGCACCCAGCGTGAATACGAGGCCCTGGACAAGGAAATTCGGGACGCTTCGGAAAAAGAACAGCAGTTCCGCAAGGAATTACAGCAAAAGGAACGCCTGCTGGCGGATCTGGATGAGCAGATAAAGGACCATACCGCCCTCATCGAACGGCAGGAGGCCGAACTCGGCGAGCGCCGTTCCGGCATCGAGGCGGAAATCGCCGAGAAGCGGCGGCAGGCCGATCAGCTTCAGAAAAAAGAAAAGAAGCTGACCCAGGATTTGGATTCGGAAGTGGTTTTCAAATTCGAGCGTATTATCCGTAACAAAATGGGTCTGGGTATTGTGGCCATTAAGGGCAATGTCTGCATGGGCTGCCACATGATCCTTCCCGTCCAGTTTGCCAACAGGGTTCACGTGGGCGAGGATTTCGTATTCTGCCCCTACTGTTCCCGGATCCTTTACTACGAGGAAGTCGAAGAAAGCGAGACGGACTTCTTCGACAGCGAATATTCCGGAAGCCTTTCCGATCTTGACGATATGGAAGAAGATGAATATGACGAGGATGACGAAGAGGAAGAAAAGGTAAATATTGATTATGAGGAATGATCCCCGGCGGCCTGCCGCGTTTCGGGGAAGTTGTTGTCGGTTTCGGGAATCGCTTGGCGATTCCCGGTAAAACAGGTTTTTCAGCGATGAACCAGGCTGCCGCGGTTTTCGGGGACACGCGAAACACGTCCCCGGGAATTGAGGAAAGTCCGGACTCCGCAGGGCATGATGCCGGGTAACGCCCGGGCGGCGGGCCGTAATCGGAGGATTTTTCCGAAGATATTCGGCGCGCCGACAGACAGCGCAACAGAAAACATACCGTCAGGCCGCCGGCGGGGCACAGCCCCGGGGGCCGGTGGCAACACCGGCTGCGGCGCATGACAAGGGTGAAATGGCGGGGTAAGAGCCCACCTCGGCGGCGGCGACGCCGCCGGAAAGATTCCGGCCCGGACGGGAAGAAGGCGGGAGGCAACTCCGAACCTTTTTTCAGTTTCGCCGGAAAATGGCAAGCCTCATCAGGAGCAAAGTCAAAACGTGTGTGGGAAAGCGACGCTTTTCCGCCAGCTGCCCGTTGGTTAAACACAGGTAGACCGCACAGACCCGGCCGGCAAGGGCCGTGCCAGTCAGATGGCAGCGGGACCGTTTCTTCAGGGAAGATCGATCGGCCGGAAATTTCCGGTCCGACCGTTTCCCTGGAACGGTTTTTACAGAATCCGGCTTATGGTTCATCGCTTTTTATTTAATAAAGTTGTTTAAAAACTTCAGTTTTTGAACAACAACCACTGAAAATACCGCAATTTCGCAGCCTTCGAACCGAAGGTTCGTTGGGGAGAAATTGCAAGACTTGTGAAATAACCAACCGGGTTATTGAACAAGTCAATAATGGCCTTTCCTCAGGTACCTGAGATGGCGGCGAACCCACACGGAATGATACCAGGGCCACCAGGGGCGCGCGCGCAGAAGCAAAACAAGGATCAGCACAAGGAGCAGCACCGCTATTACAAGCAGGACGAGAATCGCCACGCACAGCGGGGAACAGTTTTGGGCGCCCTGGGGCAGAACGAGATACTGCGCCGAAGGCGGCGCCTGCGACGGGGAAACGATCTGAATGGTTTCAATGCGGGGTTCCCGGCCGGCGTCCGATGGGCCGGCCGGCGGCTGTTCCTGCCGGGCCGGCGCCCTTTCCGGCAAAGGAGCGTTTTCGGACGCCGGCGGTTTTTCCGTCAGGGACGCCGGGGCATGTTCCGGCAGGATCTGTTCAAGGCGCACCTCGGTCAAGCCCGAACGGGACATCCCGATGGCGTCCCCCGCTTCCGCCGAAATATCGGCGACGCGCGGATCGGAAGCCGGGATACGGCCGTCTACGGAGGCAATTATTTCCCTGTTATTTCTCAGATTGGTTATCCGGACTCTGGTGCCAAAGGACATACTGGGATGGGCGATGGAAAGACCTTTTTTTGAAGCGTTATACGAAGCGTTACCCGTCTGCGTTTGGGCAAAGCCGTAAACCGAAAGAAGGCCGATAACCAGAACCGCGCTCAAACGTTTCATATACTATCCCCCTACTTCTTTAAAGTGATAAAACCAAAAGCATAGCCCAGGGTAACGGACAATATGCTCCGCCTGTACGTTACATCCGTACTGTCGTGAATGGTCACGGCGCCAAAATCTCCCGCGTAACGTATATCGGCAAGAACCATACCGGGGCCGCAGGGTGTCGCCGCTTCAAAACCAAGCGTATAACCAAAAGGCGCCGAGACGGACTGCGAAAAAGAGTCCTTTTCCTCCGGGGGATTCATCCGGTAAGACGCTTCACCCAGGGGAACAAACGCGTAAACGCCGGCAAAGGGAGCAAGCCGGAAATGACCTGTTTTGAAATTCGCCTTTACGATAAAGGGGAACATCAGGGAAAAGGAGGTATAATTTTCATTGGCCAGAACAGGGTTGTAGCCCTTTCCCCTGTCGGTATCGGTTATGCCCCGATAAACCAGACTGTCAAAGGTGAAATTCATTTCACCCTGAATTGAAAGCAGGGGATGCAGGAACGCCGAAACGAAAAAACCGCCCTCATAGACAAGAGCGTTGGCGCCGGAAGCGCTTTCATCGGGGTTTGTGTACCATCGCCCGGAAACGCCGGAACGGAGGCCGACGGCAATCAGTTTGTCTTCCCGCGCCTTTTCCGGTTCCTTTGCCACGGCGGTTTCGACAATGTGGGAAAAAAGCCACTCCACCAGGCCCGGCAGGGATTCGAGGCCTTCGTCGATGTTTTGATACACCAGATCGTCGGTGTAGATCATGGTGGAATTGATCATGTCCCAAAGCCATAACTGGAGGTAATACTCACCCTCGTGGTTCCCCGGGTATACTCCGCCGGTAAGGGCATAGCGGACGCCCGGGACCAGTTCCCGGACAGGAGGCATGTCGGTGGGTGTTCTGACGCCGGCCGCCTGTACCGTTTCGGCGCTCACCTGCCGGGGACTGTATTTTCGGAGACTGACAACCGCTTCGGTCACGGCCTGATTAAAGGATGCGGCCGCCTCATTTTCTCCGGTGAAGGGAATGATGCTTACGATGGCCTTGCCGTTATTGTCATAACCCCCGCTGATTTCGCCTTCCGGAACGGCGCCGTTTTGTGCGGAAAGGGGAGACAAAACCACAAACCAGAGACCGAAAAAAGCAAGCCGGATTTTACTCCTGTTTTTATTCATACTGTCTTTCCCCTTTTACTTCTTTTTGAGCAGACCGAATTCGCAGCCGAAAGATAAAGTCATCATGTGCCGCCTGTAGCTTGTTATGTCGCCGTCCGTCAATTCCGGTTCGGCAAGGTCGGCGGCATAGCGGATATCGGCGAAGATTATGCCGGTTCGTACGGGAAACCCTATGCTGAGGCCGCCCAGCAGTCCCAGGGGCGGAGAAAGGGAATACGAAAAGGATTCTTCCTCATCTCTGGGGCTGTCGGTCGTTATCTTTCCAAGGGGCAGGATCAGATAACAGCCAAGGAAGGGGGACACGCGAAATTTACCGGGATAAAAATTCATCCGTGCCATGAGGGGAAACTGCAGGGAAAAAGTACTGAAGGTTTGGGTATAACGGTCCACATCAACCTGATTGGAGTTAAGGGCGTACTGCCACTTTGAGGCCCTGTCCCAGGTAAATACCGCTTCGGTCTGGATACTGAAAAGCGGGACAATCTGAACGCTCGCCTGAAGCCCCGTATCCAGGGAAACGCCGTAAGTGTCCCCCCCGGTAAAGGCCGTATCGCCGGAGGGGGTGTAGAAACGCAGGGAAGGCCCCAGCCGGGCGCCCAGAAAGAACCGGTAGTTTGTATGGTTTGCGGCGCACGAACCGGCGTCACCGGCTGCTGATTCCGCGGCGCCGAAGCGGCCGCTCTCAATCCGCTC
>JAISND010000288.1 GCA_031276615.1 Treponema sp.
CAAAAAAGGCTTCCGCCTCCGGTGGCGCCCCGGGTCCAGACCCGGATTTCACTGCTGGAATTTCCCCCCAGCACGGGGCGGTTGGTGATCAAACTGACGGCGGCGCCCTCTCTGGCCGCGGCCAGGGCCGCGCAGACCCCCGCCACGCCGCCTCCGGCTACCACAATATCCGATAAAACTGTCTCGCTCATACGTTTTTCTGCCTTGTACCTATAGAGTAGCATAATTCGGTAAAATGACATTAAAAAAACTGCAGACTATCTGGATTATTCTGCATAATTCTTGACATAGAGGGCCGATCGCTGTACAAATATCCTGTGGCGATTAGGATGAAAACTTGTTTTGCCGGCGGCGCTTAATCATGGGCGGACGTTTCGAAAAGATGGGACAATTTCTGGATTACATCAGCGGGACATACAATATCAGCATCTGTTTTAAGGATTTTTCGGGTTTTATTCCCATAGACAAGCAGCTGGATCGTATCCTCCAGCCCTACCGCGCCCATACCAATCCCTTCTGCATGTATATCAAGGCGGATCAAAAACAGTACTTCGGATGCCTCGGCATGATGCGGCCCATGGCCATACGCTGCGGCGGGGGCAAGTCCTTTTACGGAGTCTGCCACGCGGGGGTAGGGGAATATATCGTACCCATCAAAACCGATGAACTTGTCCTGGGCGCCATTACCGCGGGTTACTTTCCCTGCCGTCCGGAACTTTCCCGGTATCTCATACGGAGGAGGAGCAGGGCCTCGCGGAAGATCGATTACGATACGGCCTGCGATCTTTTTGACCGGTATATTGTTCCCGCCCAGGTAGACATCAGGCAAATGCTTGCCTTTCTTGAGATTACCGCCGAATACCTGGCCAGTACCTATCTTCACCTTCGGGACATTCATTCGGGCGAGAAATTTCCGTCCCGGCGCATTGATTCCCACGAGGATACCGTTATAGCCCACGCCCTGGAGTATATCCGCAGAAACTATGCCGCCCCCGTCATGGTCAAGGACCTGGCGTCCTACTGTTACTGCAGCGAATCCTACATCAACCACAGCTTCAAAAAGCGGATCGGCATGAATGTGAATACCTATATCAACAAGGTACGGATAGAACACGCCAAGGACAGGCTTCTTAACAGCAAGGACACCATGACCAGTATCGCCCTGGATTCGGGCTTTAACGATCCGAACTATTTTTCCCGGGTTTTTACCCGGCTGGTGGGAAACGCGCCTTCGGAATTCCGGCGGCGTTATTCATAAAAAAGTCAGGTGGAACGATGCCCCGCTTTCAGCGTTTCTGCGTGGTAAAGCCGTTACCGTGCATCTCGGCAACGGCGCTGCCAAGATCGTCCTTTACCGTGACGCGGTACACCGACATGGTTCTTCCCCTGGAAAGGCAGGCTGACTCCGCTGTCAGGCGGCTGCCCCTGCCGCTTTTAAGAAAGGAGATGCTGCACGACTGGCCGACAGTGATGCCCTCATCGGCGCCGCAGAGCCGCGCCAGGTTGGAATGTACCGCAAAACACAGATCCGCCAGGGTAAAGATGGCCCCGCCCTGGACAACGCCGCCCGCGTTCCTGTGCATGGCACCGATTTCCATGCTGCACCGCACACAGTCTTCACTTGCCGATTCTATCACTATGCCGGCCGCGGCGGCAAAACGATCGGCCTCGAAATATTTCCTTATCTTTTCAAGATCAATTTCCATTTGATACTCCCGCCTGTATAGAGTAATATATACCGGCCTTCGTAAAAAGGGAGGAAACATGAAAAACGGACGGCGTGTTTTTGCCGTTACCTGCCTGGCTTTCAGCCTGTTTACCTGCGCCTCCGGCCGGTTTCAGGAAACCGGGGAAGAACCCGAGCCGCCGGGCAGCCGCATACGGGTTTATTCCTTTAATATCCGCATCTTCGGCGCCGCAAAAATGGCCCGGCCCGGGGTGGCCGCCATTCTCGCGGACATCATTTCAAAGGCCGACATCGCCGCCATTCAGGAAGTCCGCTCGGCAGGCGCGGCGCCGGTTGAAAAGTTCATGGCCCTGCTGCCGGAAAACTACGCCTGCGTCCTTGGTCCCCGCGAAGGCCGGAGCAGATCGAAGGAACAGTTCTGGATAATCTACAACACCGAAAAACTCGCGGTTCTTGCCGAAGAAACCTGGCCCGATTCCGGGGATAAATTCGAGCGCAGTCCCCTGGCCATTTATTTTCAGACCGCCGATAAATTCGATTTTATTCTGATGGACAACCACATCCGGCCTTCAAACGCCGCCGCCGAAATAGAGGCCCTTCCCGAAGCGGCCGCTTACTACCGCGGCCTGTGGCAGGAACCCGACCTGCTCGTCCTTGGCGACTTTAACGCCGATGGCCTTTACTACGACGAAACCCTGCTGGCCGAAGTGTTCCCCGAAGATTCCTGGAAAATAATCATCACCAACGATCTTGATACAACAGTCGCCGCGGCGGACAACACCTACGATCGCATCATCATCTCGTATTCTGCGATTGAGGATTACACCGGAAACCATGGCGTTATACGCTTTGACGATCTGTACGGCCTTGATGACTACGGTATCACGCCCGGAGACCTGAGCGATCACTACCCGGTGTGGGCGGAATTCTTTATTCACAGGGACAGAGACTGAAACCGGCCTTTTCCCGAAAACAATGAAGAGCCCCGGGGTATGGACCTCCGCCCTCCAATCAGCCCCCGGGGATGGCAATGGGAGAAAGGATCTGTGCGCCGCTATACGGCGGCGCGGAGCTGCGCCCCGTCGAACCTCCGGTCCGCGTCTTTTCCGCGGAGGCCTGCCGGCAGATTTCCTGCCGGGCCGGCTTTGCATGTTCAGCCCGCAAGCAGGCGGTTCAACCGTTTTA
>JAISND010000010.1 GCA_031276615.1 Treponema sp.
GGTGGAAAACGGCGTCCTCCTTGTGCGGAACAGTTTCGGCGCGGTAAGGATTCCCGTCTCCGGCGGACTTCCGCGGAATATTCCCGGCCTTCCTTCCTTCGCGTCCGGCGCCGCGCCGGGTCCGCGTCCCCTTGACCTCGCGGCTTCCGCCGACGGCCGCTGGGTTCTGTATGTCGAATCCCGAAGCCCGGCCTACGGAGACCTGGTACTCCTTGACGCCGCAAGCGGCGCGAAGCAAATCGTTACGCGCAAGATAGAAAAGCCGGACATGGTTTTCCCCGCCCGTTTCAGCCCCGATTCACGGGTCTTTATCTACGCCAGGGCGGGCCGGCTTTACTATTATTCACTTGCCGCCGTGCCCCGGCCGGCGGTGGATGAAAATTTCCGCAGCCTGGGCGAGGGGGAGATTTCGTCGGCGGCATGGAACGGGAACGGTGATTTTTATTATTTCAGGGGAAACACCCTGTACCGGGTCAGGGGCATGGAATTTTTTACCCGCGCCGTGTATGCCGGTTTTCTCGAGGCTGGTTCCCCGGCCGGGAAGATACCCTTTGATTTTGATCCCGCCTTTGACTCTTTCTGGATTTCCCCGGACGGCCGTTCCGTTCTCCTTTCCCGCGGCGGGCGGACGGTTTTCTATTGCCCCCTCGAAGCGGCGGCGGAAGAATCGGTCCTTCCCTATGCGGTTATTCCGCCGGGCGCTTTTGACATTAACGCGCTGTGGTCGCCTGACGGCATCGTTACGGTACTGGCTTCGATACCGGGAAAAAAGGCGGCGGGCGCCGCGGGAGAGAACCGCGTGGCGGCCTGGCGTCTTGTTCCGGGCGGAGCCGGCCCCTCCTCCTTCGCCCCGCTGGATACCCCCCCCGGCTCCGGCTGCGCTTTATCCCCCGACGGAAAGCTGGCGCTCTTCTGGGGCGAGGGGGGGCTTGCGCTTTGGGATTACGTCAACTGGCGTCCCCTGCGAAACCCGGAGGCCGGGCCCGTGTATTCCTGCCTCTGGCTGGGCAATTCGGAATATGTCAGGGGAGACGCCAGGCGCATCGAAAGGGTAAACCTTGCGGGGCAGCGGCGGCTCGTGTGCCTTGCCGGCGCTTCCGTTCACGGTTTTGAGGAAGAGGCGGAAAGGGCGTCCGCCGGGGCTTCTTCGCATATCTTCGCCGGGGACGGCGGCCTTTGGTACAGTACCGACGGCCGGAACCCCTGGGTTGAAAAACCCGGCGTCCGGGGGCGGAAGGCTTCCCAGGCCTCCGGCCGCTACCGGGTATACCTTGAAAAACAGGGCGCCGGCCCCTATGCGAATCTTCCCATGATTCGAAACATCGCCTCGGTGGGAACCGCCTCGCTGCTTCCCGCGGTCAGGACAGGCGGCGAGGCGGCCCTCCCGTCCGGCCGCGAAACGGCGTCCGGCGTTCCCGGGGTTTTCTCCGGCGGCCGCCGCGAAGGGCCGCGGGAAGTGGCCCTCTGTTTTGATCTTTACGATGACGATACGGGCCTTCCTCTGGTTCTTGATGCCCTGAACCGTTTCGGCTTCAAGGCGACTTTTTTTCTGAACGGTGAATTTATCCGCCGCAACCCTTCCGCGGCCCGCGGCATTGCCGGGGCGGGACAGGAAGCGGCCTCAATGTTTTACGCCCCCATTGATTTTTCGGATTCCCGCTACCGGGTCAACGCCGACTTTGTGGTCCGGGGCCTTGCCCGCAACGAGGACGAATACTACGAGGCAAGCGGGGACGAGCTTAACCTCCTTTGGCATCCTCCCTTCTACAGGGCCTCCGCCGAAATTGCCGCGGCCGCCGCCCGCGCCGGCTACCTTACCGTTGACCGCGATGTCGATCCCCTGGACTGGGTAAGCCGCGAAGAAGCGCGGCGGTTCGGCATGGGCCGGCGCGGCGCCTGCGACATCATTGAGCGCGTCATCGAGCAGAAGCGGCCCGGCTCGATAATCCCTGTCCGCCTTGGCCTCCTTTCAAACGGCGGAAACGATTACCTCTTCCTCAGAATCAACGTGCTTCTGGACGCCCTGGTCCGCGCGGGCTACCGGGTGACGACGGTGTCGTCGCTGATTCAGCGCGCGCGGTAATTTCGGATTTTTTGCGCAGCAAAAAATCCGGCTGGGCCGTTGTTGCAGCGGCATCCCTGCCGCCTGAAGCCGTTTGGCATCCATGCCGCCCAAGGCTAAACGCGGCGCGGAAAAGTCAGGCGCCGCCGTATTCCAGATAGCGGACGAGTTTATCCAGTTTTTCCGACACCTCGCCGGGTATTTCGTCCGCCGGGCAGAAAGGGACAAGCCGGTACAAATCGCCTTTGGCAAGAAGCATGGGCTGATTCATTTTTTTCGCATAACGGCGGAATACTTCTTCCGCGAAGCCGCTCATTTTTGTGTTGCCCAGCATAAAACGTTTTACCTCTCTGCTTCCCCGGTGGTAGTCTTCCAGAATTTCCCTGCTGTTGTTAAAAACAGTTGAAAGCAAAACATCATCAACGGACTGTACAAAAACATCCAGATCCTCATGCGAAAAAAGATCCTGTTCTTCATTTCTGTAACGGCTTTCAATATATTTTATCAGCACCTCCGGGCTGATAAAATAGTTTTCAATTTCATAGTTCTTCCAGAATAATGTGGCAATGGAATCGGTTTCGGTATCAGTACGATTGTTGTTGTCGTTGTCAAAAAGGGCAAAGCCCTTTAATTCCGGAACAAATATTTTCAGGGCATTAAAATGGGCAAGATGATTCCGGTTGAACGCGCCGCCCGCGCGATCCAGCTGATTCTCAATGGTATCTTCCGGTTCGATGTTTTGGGTGTAGTAGGGATTCAGCTTGTCATTCAGGACCTTTTCCGCCTTCTTGTGCCCCAGGAGGGCCACCAGCCCGCGTAATATTTCAATATCGGTGCTGCCTTCTATATAAAATATTCTGGGATGGACCTTTGCCTTATAGTAATGCTCAATGCCATAAGTCCGAAGAGCGTTGCGAACGTCTTTTTTATCGCCAATGTTGTCGGCCGTTCCGTCAAGGAGAAGCATGGTCAAATTTATGTCAACCGCGTCATCCAGTATTGCTTCCGAGTGTGTCGCGATAATGACCTGCGATCCGTTTTCCCCGGCGACCGATTTCAGCAGGGCGTAAATCTGCCTTTGGCGCAGGATTTCAAGATGCGCGTCAGGCTCATCTATTAAAATAATCGAATTTTTATGCCAATACAAATAGGCAAGTATCAGCAGGGTCTGCTGCAGTCCCCTGCCGGCAAGAGAAATGTCAAGTGCCGTGGACATGTTATCCGGCTTATAGGTAATAATTAATTTAGCCCTGCTTTCTATAAACTCCGGCCTGTTTATTTTAACCAGAAAGAGGCGGTGCATTAAACTGACAATTTTATCCCAATCACCGGTTTTATTGTTTTTATCGGCTTCTACGACTTTGTAACAGATATTGCGCAAGACCTGGGCGGTTTGTCCCTGTCCCAGCAGGGTTTTAATCCATCCGTCCTGGAAAAGGGTTTCTTCGGTTTCAATACCGGACATGGGATATAAAAGATGAAACCGCAGGGTTGAAGCATATTGGATCAATTCCAAATCTTTCATGATTTTTATATCCGGGGTACTGTAAATTACTTCCGCGTCCCGGTAGGTGAAAACAAAGGGACAGTCAACAATTTTCCCCTTGAATTCCATGCCTATATTTATCCGCAGCTTTACGTTTTCATTTTTTTGCCTTACCTGGGTTTTGTTCCAGAAAAAACGGGTTTCGCCTACCGGAACCTCAAGTATGTTCAGGCGGTTGATTCCGGCGCCGTACCGCTCTCTTTCTTTGGTGGAGTTTGTATCGCCCTTCTTTTCATACCAGGATTTTACGCCCCTGTCCCAAAGTGACAAGGCCTGTATAACGCTTGTCTTGCCGGAATTATTGGGGCCGATAATAACCGCCGGATGACTTAATTCTATTCTGATTTTACGGGAAAAGGTTTTAAAATTTTCGATTTCCACATAACGAATCATTGCCATTAAAGCGCCTCCGCTTTTTGTTCCGTTTCGGACCATTATAACGTGGAACAGGGAAAGGATGAAGGGCAGTTATCCCTATGCCCAGGGCGAGCGCATGTGCCGGGGGGAATTACCGCCGGAACAGCAGCATGAGGCTGTGCCAAATTCGTTTAAAGATATTTCCCTGTTCGTATGACGATTCCGTGAGGAGGGGAACCCGGTGTACTTCGCCGTATTCGTCCGAAAGGACAAGGTCTCCCACGGGGTAATCCGCGGGGAGGGGCGCGATGAGGGGATCGGCAATTTCCGCGGAAAGCCGGAGTGAGCCGGCGCGTCCTTTGGGCGCGGTAAAGGACGCGGGATTCAGCGCCGCGCCTTCCGCGGGTTTCAGCCTTGCCCAATCCGCCCTGCCCTTCCACAGCCGCGCCGGTTCCAAATCACCGGCGGGGGGGCGCACGGTTCTGAAATTGGCAAAAGCCCAGGAGAGCAATTCCGCGCCGTCTTTGTCACGGAGGCGGTCGCCGCCGGGGCTGGCGGGCGCGCCGAGGAGTACCGCGACAAAGCGCGTCCCGTCCCGTTCCGCCGTAAGGGCGATATTGTAGCCCGCTTCGTCGATATAACCGGTTTTGAGTCCGTCAACGCCGGGAAAGGTTTTAAGCAGGGCGTTGCGGTTGTTTTGCACGATGGTCCGGGAATTACCCCGAAAGGCCGCCGCCGTGTTCTGCGGCTTTGGATAGGCAAATTCGGGAACCGAATGGAATTCGGCCAGGCTTTCCGGGTGAAGAGCGATGTACTGGCGGCAGAAGAGGGCGAATTCCCCGGCGGTGGTCATGTTGTTTTCGGAAATGCCCGAAGGTTCGGTGAAGCGCGTTTTTACCAGCCCCATCCGCCGCGCCTCGAAATTCATCATGGAGACAAAGTCCCGCACCGTGGGGGCTGCCGAGAGGGCCGCGGCGATTGCCGCGTCGTTCCCCGACGAAACGGCAAGGCCCAGCAGAATCTCCCTGAGAGTCACCGTCTGCCCCGGCGCGAGAAACATCAGGCTGGAACGGGGCGGCTGGTTTATCGCCCAGCTTTTCTCGCCGAGGGGAACGGTATCGTCAAGCGATACCCTTCCCGCCGCGGCTTCCTTCAGCACCAGGTGCATGGTCATAAGTTTGACAAGGGAGGCGGGCGGAATTTCCCCGTCCTGGTTTTTTGCGTATAACACCGTTCCGGTTTCCGCGTCGGCAAGTACCGCGGCGCGGGAGTTTATTCCGGGCGCCCCCGCGAGGAAGGGAAAGAGCAGGGCCGGCGTGTCGTAATCAAGAGGCCGGGGCCCGGCAGCCGGGTTCTGGGCCGCGAGCTTCAGGGGAAGAACAAGGAACAGAAAAAGAAGGCGCCGCGGGCCGAAGAAATTCACCATCCTGATTCCGTTCAGAATTCCGCCTGCCCCACAGCCCGCGGGTAGGGAATAACGTCGCGGATATTCGCCATGCCGGTGATGTACTGGATAAGCCGCTCAAAGCCAAGGCCGAAACCGGAGTGGGGAACCGTTCCGTAACGGCGGAGATCGAGGTACCAGGAATAGTCTTCCGGCTTCATCCCCAGTTCGGCCATCCGCCCGGTGAGGCTTTCAAGATTTTCCTCGCGCTGGGAGCCGCCGATGATTTCTCCGAGGCGGGGAACCAGCACATCCATAGCCCTGACGGTTTTGCCGTCCCCGTTCAGCTTCATGTAAAAGGCTTTTATTTCTTTCGGATAATCAATGACGATCACCGGCCCCCCCGCCGCCTCGGTAAGGTACTTCTCGTGTTCGCTCTGAAGATCGCAGCCCCAGAAAGGCCTGAATTCAAAACCCTTTTCCCGCGCGGCTTTTTCCAGCTCCCTGACCGCGTCGGTGTAGCTGATGTGGGTGAACTTTGAATCCACCACCTGCCGGAGGGTGTCGATGATTCCCCTTTCGATATGGGCGTCAAAGAAGGCGAGATCCGCGGCGCAGTCCTCAAGGGCGCTTCTGAAAATGAATTTCAGAAAATCCTCGGCCAGCGCCATGTTGTCCTCAAGTTCCGCGAAGGCCATTTCCGGCTCTACCATCCAGAATTCCGCCAGGTGCCGGGTCGTGTTGGAATTTTCCGCGCGGAAGGTGGGGCCGAAGGTGTAGACCCGGGAAAGGGCGGCCGCGTAGGTTTCCGCCTCAAGCTGGCCGGAGACGGTGAGGCATGCGCGCTTGCCGAAAAAGTCCTTTGAGTAATCGGGGGCCTTCCCCGATTTCGCGAGGCCCTCAAGATCAAGGGTGGTAACCTGGAACATGGCGCCCGCGCCTTCGGCGTCGCTCGCGGTGATGATGGGGGTATGGACATACTGAAAACCGTTCTGCTGAAAATACTGATGAATGGCGAAGGCCATGCGGCTGCGCAGCCTGGCGACGGCGCCGAAGGTGTTTGTCCGGGCGCGGAGGTGCGCTATTTCCCGGAGGAATTCCAGGCTGTGACGCTTTTTCTGAAGGGGATAGGCCGGTATTTTCGGCCGGCCCGCCGCGCCGGCGTCCGCCCCTGAAACGGCGTCCTCCGCGGGCGCTTCACCGACAAGGCGCAGCTCTTCCGCCAAAACCTCCAGGGCCTGGCCCGGCGCCGGCGACTCCGCAAGGCGTCCCCGGATCTCGACCGACGCGCCGGTGCCAACCGCGGCAAGAACGGCTTTGACGCCCGCCCCCGCCGCGGCCAAATCAAAGGTACACTGGATACCGGCAAGGGAAGAACCGTCGTTCACTTCCACAAAAACGAGGCTCTTCATTTCCCGTTTTGTTCTGACCCAGCCCCGGATTGTTACTTCCTGGTTTCCGGGTTTCTGCGCGAGAATTTCCCTGACAAGCAAAGGTAACATGGCTTCAGTATAATAGGCTTGAGGTCTTTGGGGAAGCGCCGCTACAATGAGCCATGCTCTGTGACGCCCACTGCCATCCTTTTGATCTTGAGCGGATCTTTCCCGGCGCGGAAGAAGAACGGCGCAGGCTGGGTATCTTCTGCGCGGCAAGCGCCGCGGACCCCGGGGAGTTCGAATACAACGAAGGGCTTGCCGCCGCCGGCCCGCCGCTTTTGTGCTGTTACGCCGTGCATCCCCAGCTTCCGGCCGCGCGCGGAAATTGCAGCGAAAGTCTGGACGCGCTGGACGCGCTTGCGCGGGCGGGGCGGCTTGACGCCGTGGGGGAAACCGGCTTTGATCTTTACAACGCCGCCTTCCGCCTGACCGAAAAGCTGCAGGATGAGCTTTTTACCCTGCACCTCGAGACAGCCCTGCGTTACGGGCTTCCCCTGGTGCTCCACGTGCGGCGCGCCATGCACAAGGTCTTCGCCCGCGCCGCGGACCTTAAAAAGTGCCGGGCGCTGATCTTCCATTCCTGGCCGGGTACGGCCGGCGAGGGGGAAGCCCTGCTCCGCCGGGGCATCAACGCGTTTTTCTCTTTCGGAACGGCCATCCTGCTCAACCACCGTGAGGCGATACGCTGCTGCGCCGCCTTTCCCGCGGAGCGTGTCCTCAGCGAGACCGATGCCCCCTTTCAGGCCCTGCGGGGAAGGGCCTGTTCAACCTGGGGGGATCTGCCCGCGGTACTCGGGGCAATGGCGGAGCTGCGGGGCGGCGCGAAACCGGCGGAGCTTGAAGGGCAAATCGAAAAAAATTTCCGCGGGGCTTTTTGCGGCGGGAAGGACTGACAGGGGGGCCGCCAAAACACCGGTTCAATACGTTTTACCCCGGCGATTCCTGCCGCCCGGCATTTGAACGGAGTTGTTCGGAAACTCCGGGTTCTTCCGTAACACCTAACGCAAAGTCCGCAGCAGGGCCCGCAGTTCCGGATTGGCCGCCGTTTCCGGAGGCGGCTTGCCGTCTTTTTCCGCCCGGAGGATGACCTCGTCGCCGGCCTCGATACGATCAAAGAAACCGTTACGCGCCAGGGTTCCGGCGGCGACTTCCTCGCCGGCGCTTTCTATGGTAATTTTTCCGGCAAGATCATCGTCCGTATAGACAAGGCCGATGCCCTCGTTGAGCGTCTGGGGCCTGCCCTTCCTGACCAGATCGTAGACCGCTTCCGCCTTTACCCCGTCCGCCCTGCCCTTGTCGATGAGGCCCTGGTTCTGCCTGCGCACCAGAAGCCTGCCCCGGAAGGGAAGAGCGCCGGCAAGCTGTTCCGCAATTCCCCGCACGGCGTTCCGCAGCCGGTCCTGGCCGGTACGGTAGGAGGAAAAAACACCCGCGGGGGAACCGGTCCTGCCTACAAAGAGTTCCCCCCGGAGAGAAATATCCCGTTCGTTCTCCGCGGCCGACACAACAAGAAAATAATCCGCGCCGGCCTCACGGGCCGAACGGAAGGCCAGGGAAAAGGAAGGCTGCCTGAGTTCAAGGTCCATGGGGGCGATGTTGCGGTCATGCACCAGCAGCTCCTTCATATAGGAAGAAGCGACAGCCCCGGCGTCGGCATGGTAAAAGCTCGACTGTCCGGCGAGGGAAAAAACCGCTATTTTCCAGTGGCGTTCCGTAACGTCCACGGGGTTCACCTGCCAGCGCCGGAACAGGGCGTCCGAAAGAAGCGCATCGTAGGTTTCCTCCGCATCGTTGATGCTTCTGTCGCCGATGCCGAGATCCTGGAGGAAGCGGAGTTCCTCCAGGTAACGCGCGGGGTAACCCTGCAGCCGGAGGAGTTCCGCGTAATCCCGCCTGTCGGCGGCGTAGGGGTTAAGGCGGAGACCGCGGCGGAATTCAAAGAGGGCCTGCCCGACAAGATTGCGTGAGCGGAAATCGCGCGCCCGGCTGAAATGCCACGCGGCCCAGCGCCCGCGCCGGGGATCTTCAAGACCGGTGGCGGAGACAAGAACATCCTCAAGGCTGGTACGGATAAATTCATCGTCCCCGTTAATGGCCAGGGCGTTTGAAAACACCGTAAGGGCGTCGTCCTGCCGGTTCATCATGACACAGGCAAGTCCCTTAAGGTACCAGGCGCCCATGTCCTCCCTGTCGGCCATGATGCACTGATCGGCAAGGCGCACGGCTTCTTCGTACTGTCCGGCGCGGTAACGGAGACTTGCGAGGAGCGAACGCGCGGGCCCGTAGCCGGGCCTGAAGTAAAGCGCCTGTTCCGCATAAGGGATGGCCTCGTAAACCCTGCCGCTCTGGGCGTTGATATAGGCCGCGTAATAGAAAACCCGGTAGTCGTCCGGGTGCTGCGCCAGCGCGCGCCCGATGCAGGCAAGGGAAGTTTCCCTGTCGCCCAGGGAACCGGCGACCAGCGCCAGGGAGATGAGGAGCCGCCGGTCGTCGGGGTAACGCCGGGAAGCCTCGCGGTAACGGAGCAGGGCTTCCGCCTGACGCCCCCTGGCGATGTCAAGTTCCCCCGCGGCAAAGAGGGCTTCCCGGTTGTAGGGTTCCCTGGCGAGTACGCCGGAAATAACCTCCGCCGCCGCGTCGAGGCGTCCCAGCGCGATGAGGATGGAGGCTTCAAGGTTTGCCGCCTCCGTGCTGCCCCTGGCCAGTGCCCGCGCCTTCCTCACCCAGAGCAGGGCCTCGTCGAATTCGCCGAGGCCGTAGTAACACCCGGCGAGGGCGGCGCTTGCCTCCGCGTGGGAGGGATTGAGCCTGAGACACTCGATAAGGGCTTCGGAGGCGGAGTACCAGTCCTCAAGGTCCATGAAGGAACGCCCGCGCTCGTAGTAATCCGAAGCCCCGGGGGCGCTCTGGGCGGCTAGGCCGGCGGCGGGGAGCAGCAGAAGCGCCGAAAAAAAGGCAGCCGTGAATCCGCGGTAAAAACAGTTTCTGTATTCCGGAATACGCGCGCCCGGCCGCCCTTCCGGGGCGGAAAACAGCGCGCCCGATTCCCCATATCCAAAATCCGAATTTTCAATTTCCAATTT
>JAISND010000076.1 GCA_031276615.1 Treponema sp.
CACATCGCCCTGATGATAGACGACGCCGCCACGGGCAAAAGCCGCTTTTATGACTACGGGCTTTTTTCCTTTGAGAACGAGAACTTTTTTACCAACTTTGCCCTGGGCCGGCTGCTTTACAGCTGCGGAGCTTCGCCGTCATCCGCGAGTATCGCCGCCTATGTCCGCACAAACCGCGACGTGCGCCTTTACACCCTGGACCTTCCGCCGGAGAAGCGGGCGGAAATAAGGGATTTCGCCGAAACGAACGTGCTCCCGGAAAACCGCGATTACTATTACCACCATTTCAGGGATAACTGCTCCACCCGTATCCGCGACATCATAGATCTTGCCACCGGGGGCCGGTTCAAAGAGGAATTCGGCGCCGCGCCGGGACGTTTTACCTACCGCCAGCACGTGCGCCGCCATACCTGGTTTTCCCCCTGTATGGACTGGATTCTCAATTTCTGGATGGGGCAGGATATTGACAGGCCCGTTACCGTCTGGGACGAGATGTTTCTTCCCTCGGAAGTCGGCCTGCGGATCAACGATTTCCGGTATACCGATTCGGGGGGAATATCGCGCAAGCTGGTTTCGGGAATTGAGGAAATCAACCGCGCGGAAGGCCGCCCGGCGGTTCTTGATGTTCCCCGCAGGCAGTGGCCCCGGGAACTGGCGGCGGGCATTGCGGCGGCGGCGCTGCTTCTGGTTTTCTTTTTTTTGCGGGACCGCTGCCCCGCCGGCCGGATTCTCGCGGGAACAGCCCAGTCCCTTGCCGGGCTTTTTTTCGGAATCGCCGGTCTGCTGCTCTTTTTCATGTGGGCCTTTACAAATCACGATTATACCTACCACAACATGAATCTGCTCTTCGCGAATCCCCTGCTTCTGGCGGCGGTTCCCCTGGGCATCCGTTACGTGATGGCGCCTAACGCGGCGGCGCGGGAAATGCCGGAACTTCTGATCCGCGCCCTCTGGCTCCTCGTGCTGCTGGGGGTTTTTGCCTCGATGCTGCTTAAACTGCTCCCCTGGTTCTGGCAGCGGAACCTTGTGGACGAGATGCTTGTGCTTCCCGTGGCGCTTGTCCTTGCGCTGGAACCCTTTGGCCTCAAGGATCTTGCAGGCCGCGTTTTCTGGCGCTGGCTCTAAGGTTTCCGGTTCAGCCCCGGCAAAGCTCCACCGCGAAGCGCACTACCCGGTCGTAGAATTCCGGGGTAAGCCTGAGGTGGCTGTCGGAGGGCCCGTTCAGACAGCGCCAGGTTTCCGGAATGAGCAGACGGTCGGCGTTGTCCCTGATTTTTCCGGAGATAAGGGAATCGGCAAATTCGGGACGTTTGCGCAGCAGCGAGGCGTAGGGCCCCGCTTCCCCGGCGGGGAGCACGGTGACGGTCTGCGCGGGGATGCCCGCCCGGAGAAAGCCCGCGTCGTCGGAGAAAGGCGTAGGCGCGAGGAGCACCCTGTCCATCCCGAGATAGCGGGCGGTGTCAAGGGCATGATCCCTGAGGCCGAGGATAAGCTGCTTTGCCTTGCGTATACCCGGCCGTTTGTCGTTTTTCAAAAGATAGTCCGTCGTGCTGGAGATGACAAAGGTGTCGCCCGTGCCGCAGGCGTCAAAGTTGAATACCCTGGCGTCACCCAGGCCCCAGGTTCTGAGTTTTTCCGCCAGGGCAAAGGAACCCTGATCCCGTATTCCCTCCCCCGCGCCGAGTTCTTCCTTGTCGGTAAAGATGACAATCCAGTAATCGGCGCCGAGTTCGCCAAGCCTGATCGCCGCCTTGAGGAGCTGAAAGACCGCGGCGCTGTTGTCGTTGGCGCCGGGGCTGCCGGCGGCCCTGTCGTAGTGGGCGACGAGGATCGCGGGGCTTTGACCCCTGAAGGGGACGCCGGCCGAAGGTTTCAGACCGCGTTCCCGGGGAAATATGAAAAAATGGCTGTTTCCGTTGACGGGAATGACAACCGAGTTAAGCGCAAGTTTTTCCGTCTGGGCAAGGAGTATCGTATAACGATCCGCGCCGGGGGCAATGAAATCGAAGAAACGTTCATAGGGGCTTTCCCCTGTCCAGTCCCGGTTCGCTGTCCGCGGTTTCATTACCGCAGTCTCAGCGCTTCAAAGGCCCGGGAGGGAGAACACAGTTCGTCCTGCGCCCGGACAATGCGGAGTTCGGGCGGGCCTGCCCCGCCGTCCGCCGGGGGGGAACTTGCCTCAAGGATTCCGTAGACGGAAGCGGCGCAGAGTTCAAGGGTTTTCTTTACGTCGCCCGTTTCAAGGTAACGGGAGAGGAAGATCGCCGCGGTAAGATCCCCGGCGCCGGCAACGCCGTTTCCCAGGGGCAGTTCGGGAGTGCTGATCCGGTACAGGTTCTTTCTGTCCGAAGCCAGCATGCTGATCTGGCCGGCCGCGCCGGGGCCCCAGTTTCCCGCGTCCGCCGCCGCGCCGCGGTAACTGGTAACCAGCACCACGCCGGGCCCCATCGCGTGGAGCGCGCTGATCGCCCCGCGGGCGCCGTCCACGGTATCGGCGCCGATTCCGGTCAGGGCCTCCAGCTCGAACTGGTTCGGCGTGACAATGTCGGCAAGGCCCATAAGTTCGTCCCTGAACATGCCGGGAATGCCGGGGCTGACGTAAAAGCCCTTGCCCGCGTCGCCCATTACCGGGTCGCAGCAGTAGAGGGCCTTGGGCGAAAAACCGCGCACCAGGCGCACCGCGTCGATTACCGCGCGTCCCACGGCGGCGTCGCCCAGGTAACCGGAGAGGATCGCCTCGCAGCCGCCCAGGACGCCCCGTTCCTCAAGGCCCCTGACCAGTTCCGCGACAAGTTCGGCGCCGAGGACTTTGCCGCGGAAGCCGCCGAAGCCGGTGTGGTTTGAAAACTCGACCGTGTTCAGGGCCCACACTTCGCGGCCAAGCCGCTGCATGGGGAAAACGGCGGCGGAATTACCGGCGTGACCGTATACGACGTGGGACTGTATGGATAAAACCGCCATGACCATTCATCCTTTCTTCGTGTTCCGGTTTTCCGCCGGGTTAAAGATCCGCTCCGCCAGCAGGGCGAGGAATCTGAACAATCTTCCCCTGCTGTGCCCGTATTTTCTGGAAAAATCCAGCGCGGCTTCGGCCAGGGAATAGACCCCGTATTTTTTTTTCAGAAAATCCCAGTGCTTGACAATCCACACATAGAGATCGCTTGCGCTCCTGCGGGGGAAATTCGCCAGAAGCCACTGTTCCCTGATGATCCCGATTATCGGCCTGTACACACTGTTATACCAGGAAACGAGGGCCTGTGAAAAGGGAATTTCCTCCCTTTCGGTCTGGTTTAAAAAATACTTGTGCACCAGAATATGATTGTAGATTTCGTCGTAACGGCCGGGAGCGGTAAAGTCGAGATTGTAGTCTCCGGTAAGTTCCCCGAAATTCGTTTTTTCATAAAATATTTTTTTTTCATAGGCGATAAGGGATTCCCGCAGTTCGTCGCCTGTCATGGACGCCTTGATGCTTATCTCCGACGCGAGGCTCGTGACCTCGGCGTCGATGAACTCGACTCCCTGCGCCCTGGCAACCGAGACCCGGTGGTTGCCGTCCCGGACAAAGTAAACTCCCCCGATCTCGTAGAGCTGAACGGGGGGAAGGGTAATGTCCCTGATGCGGGCCTGGTCCACCCGTTCCCAGCGGCTCCGCAGGTGGTCCGACCTTGGCAGGAAATATTTGTTAAAATCCCGGTAGCGGCCTTCGCTTCCGATGATGAGCTTTATCGGAACCGCCCTGGTTCCGCGGTAGACCTGGTTTTTCGGCCTGAGTATTTCCTTGACATCGTTAAAGGAAAGCAGCCTGTCCCGGTCGGTATCCAGAAAATGCTGAATTCGGGAAAGAAAGGCTTTCCCCCTGGCGCGGGAAAAATCGGAAGAGGCCTGAAGCTGAATTCCCGAAACACTCATTCTTCTGTATCAATAATATAATGGCTGTAGGCGTTAATTACCAGTGTATCCTTCCAGCGGGTGGAACGGACATCGGAAAGATCGTAGAGGTGGATGTGGCCGTGGATCAGGTATTTCGGCCTGAAGGCTTTCATAAACCAGAGAAAGGCCCTGAAACCCCGGTGGCATTTGTCCTCCCGGTCGTGTATTCCCCGGGGAGGGGCATGGGTAAGGAGGATATCCGCATAGCGGCCGTGCAGGAACCGGTTAAGAAGGAGACGGGGGAGGAGCCTGAAAATTTCAAAGTACATACCGGTATCGGTAAACTGGTTTTCTCCCCGGTTGTAACGCATGGAACCGCCGAGGCCCGCGATTAAAAGGCCGTTCTCGCGTACTGTCTTTGTTCCGATGTGAACGCCGCCTGCTTCCTCCCGGTTTTCCAGGTGGTGGTTGCCGAAAACAAAGTACAGGGGCCTGTTGAGGGCCGAGCTGATGAAGTCCAGGTAGTCCATGGGGAGATCCCCGGCGCTGAGAATGAAATCCACGCCGGCAAAGCGTTCCCTGATGTTGGGCGAGTAAACCAGGGGATCGATCTGATCGGAGACGCAGAGAATCTTCATGCGCGGCGGGGCGGCCTTGACGGCGCGGATGAAGCGGCCCTGCCGAGCAGTTCCTGCAGTTTTTCCCTGTTGTAAAGTTCCACCGGCCGGGAGGTCGCGTATTCCACGGCCGTCCTGGTAAAATCGGAACAGCTAACCAGCGCCGATTTGGTAAGGTTAGCCGCTTTCGCGTCGTCCAGAATGGCGCGCACCTTTGAGTCGTCCACCGGATCGGGGCTGCGCAGAAAGCGGATGAGCCTGGGCATTTTCCGTACATTCCGCCATTTGGCGGAGTCGTTTTCAATGGCGGTAATTTCGCAGCCCTCGCTGATGTTTTTCGTGTTCTGAACCTGAAGCTCCATGGTCTGGTTGACAATGGTCTTGCAAAGTTCGACGAAGTCAACCGGGGCGGCGGTCATATAATCCTTCATGTTGTCATCGGATCTAAGCTCCTGGTATTGGGCAAGTTTTTCACCGACATCGCGGAAATTCTTTTTCCTGCTGTAGATTTTGTCCCACTGGGCAATGGCCTTGTCAAGCTGGCGGGTGTTTTCGTAGCAGAGCCCCAGGAAGTAGCGGGCGTAGAGGCTGTCCTGGGACGATTCGTCGGTGATGGCCTTTACCGCCCGTTCAAGATCCGGAATGGCCTTTTCGACCGCGTTAAGCGACATGTAGCAGCCGCCCCGTTCCACAAGGGCGCGTATCCGGAACTCGGCGTCCCGGGCGGCCTTCTCAAAGGAAGCGGCGGCGCCGGTGTAATCCCTGGAATCTTTCTGAATTTTTCCCAGATAGAAGTAAATGTGGGCGGCGTTTTCACCGGGGTACTTGAGGGCTACCTGCAGGGCGGCCTTCGCTTCGGAGGCTTTTTTATCCCTGTAGAGCATGATCCCGAGTTCGTAGTGTATCCTGCCGTCTTTGGGGCTGAGTTCCGCGGCTTTGCGGAGGTAGTTCTCCGCCATGTCCGTCCGGTTCCGTTCGGTAAAGAGCTTTCCCGCCCGGTAGTAGTACTCCGCGTGATTGGGCATGAGCTTTATGAGGAGGAGGTATTCCTTGAGGGCCTCTTCCCCCTGTTTCTGGTTTATGAAAAGCTGCGCCAAAAGTTCACGAAATTCCACTTCGGGAATACTTTTCCCCGAAATGCCCAGCTGGTTGACGGCCTTGAATTCCATAATGGCAAGCTCGTCCCTGTTGTCCCTGTGGTAGGCCATGCCCAGCCAGTAATGGGCTTCGGCGCTTCTGGAATCCCTGGCGATGATCGCCTTTGCCGCCCTGATCACCGTCTGGGTTTTTCCCTTTTTGACAAGAGCCGCGAGGGCCTCGACACGCTGGGGAAGAACCAAAGATTTGACGATAAAGAATACAAGGAAACCTATGCCGACAACGAGAACGAGAATTACCGCAAGCACTATACTCATACTTTTCCTGTTTCCCTATTTTAATTTATACTATATATTGGGAAGAAGGGAACAGGGGATGGGAGGGGTAGTGTGAAAAAAATCTTTTTTACCGGAATTTTGCTGCTTTTTGGGGCGGCGGGCTTCAGCCAGGCGAATTTTCGCAGGGGAGAGGAGCTTTTCATGCAGAACAGGCCCGGAGAGGCGCTCGTATATCTTGAAAATTCAATCGCGGAAGATCCCGCCCACGCGCAGGCTTTCCTGTATCTGGGCATCGTGTACGAACAGCTCGGCCGCATTGACGAGGCCATTGCGGCTTACCGGAAGATTCTTCCCCGGGCCGGGGAGCTGACTCCCTATGTCGCGGCCAACCTGGGGAACGCCTGGTTTCGCAAGGGGAACGCCGAATACGCGGAACAGTTCTATACCCAGGCTCTGGAAGCCGACCCTGTGTACGCCTCCGCCTATCTCGGCCGGGCAAATGCCAGGGTCAAGGCCGGCTCCCTTAAAGACGCGACGGTTGACTACGAGCTTTACCTTTCCCTGGAACCCCGTTCGTCCAGGAGACCGGCAATTGAGCGGCTCATCGCCTTAATCCGGGAAGAATTCGCCGCCGCGGAGCGTCAGAGACTCCTTGCCGAGGAGGCGGAGCGTGAAGAAGCGGAACGGCAGCAGCGGCTTCTGGCGGAGAAGCAGCGGCTTTTGGACGAAGTTTCCGCTTCCCTGCAGTCTTCGGCCGAAGGCAGCCAGGGACTTTCCACCGGAATCGAGGATGTCGAGGGCTATGAAGGCGAATTCGAACTTGAATAGGCTTGTCCGGAAACTTCAGTTTCTGTCGAACAAATGAATACAGAGGCTTTCCCAAAACTTCAGTTTTGGGAAAGAAACCTTAAATTCTGCAGTTTTGCAAGGATGAAATCCTGAAAAACTGCAAGAGCCTTTCCCAAAACCGTGCGCGTTAGCGTACAGTCAATTAGTTTTGGGAAAGGCTCTACAGATACGGCAAACTCAAACAGGAGAAAATAATGAATAAACGACTGCTCACCGTTGCGGGAATCTCCGGCGTCCTGGTCCTTCTTCTTCTTGCCGGCGGAATTGTTTTTTTTACCGGAAGAGAATCCGGTTCCGCCGGACAGGGGAGCGGACCTGCCGCCGGGGGCGATCAGGCCGATACCCTCAGGCAGAACACCGTCAGGCTTGCCCTTGATTATCTCGAGGCGGGTGAATTCCGCCGGGCTCTGGATTTGACGGACAGGCTTCTTATCGAGAACCCCGATGACGCCGGGGCGAGGGATCTCCGGGATCGGATTTTAAGGGAGCAGCGTCTCGCCGCCGAAACGGAGGAGGCCGCCCGCCGCGCCGGAGAGCCTGCCGCCGGAACCGGGGACCGCCGCGGGGCGGCCGGCGCGGAGCGGCCCGGACAGGAGGCCGAAAGCGCGGCCCGCGCCGCGGCCGAAGCGGAACGCGGGGCCGAAGCGGAACGCGGGGCCGAGGCGGAGCGCAGGGCCGCGGCCGAAGCGGAAGCGGCGCGGCGCAGGGCCCAGGAAGAAGAACTGGCCAGGGCTTCACGGGAACTGCAGGCCAGGATGCGCGCCGTCAACGATCTCGTCTCCCAGGCCAGGGGCC
>JAISND010000090.1 GCA_031276615.1 Treponema sp.
TTTCGCTCCGTCCCTGCGTGTCAGCTCATACGCGCAGTACATCCACTCCACATCTATATGATGTGCCACACTCACCAAACTTTCCCCCGGATGTTTCCGGGCCGCTGCGGACCTCCGGGCCGACGCTATCCGCCGCTGTTTCGTTGACATCGTATCCCAGAACTTCTGTGTGTCCATGATGTTTCCCCTCGGCAGTCCTTCTCTCAGGTACAGCCCCGGTATTAAACCCCTTCGGCACGAATACAGCGTTGTTTCATGCCTCCTTTGTGCGCCTTATTCGCCTCCATGGTTAGTTTTTCTTGAAAATTCCTGGGGGTTCAAGGAAATTTTAACAATCAAAAAGTAAACGCCGATGCCCTGGGCACCCGCTCCGTGCTCTTGACAAAAAAAATCCAATCTGATAGTTTGGCTTACCGGCATGAAGCCGGATCTTGTCCTGCGTCTTTTTATTAATCCATGAAGGATCCATAAGGCTGTTCCAGCCGGAATATGCCTTGTCTGGAGATGAACTCCTTTACATTTTTACGGCCTCGTAATTTCTCGGTTGTAATTTTCTCGATTGTAGTTTTATCAGAAGGAGAAAGAGATGAAAAAGGTGTTTTTATCTTTGGCCGCCCTTTTAGTGTTGGGCGGCGCGGTGTGGGGTCATGAATTTTTTGTGATGACCGGCAACAAAACCTTTAAATCCGGGGACAAGGTTCCCCTGTATGTGCTGTCCACCCATTACTTTACGGTAGGCGAAGAGCTTGAGGGCCTCCAATATAACAAGGTGTGGGTCCGGCAGGGCGGCGGGAGGGCCGAGCTCACCCTCAAAGAAAACCGCGACAGGCTGTGGTATGAGACCGAATTCAGCCTCCAGGGGGACGGCCCTGTCATTGTAGAAGGCAACAGGGTCGGGGGATATACCACCCGGTTTACCGACGGGAGTTCCTTTGCGGGGACGCCGGCGGACGCAAAAAAGGCAAACCCCAATAAAACGATAGCAAGGGCCAGCTTCCTGGAAAAATTCTCAAAAACCTACATCAACCCAAGCGCCAGGGACACGGCCTTTTCCGCGCCCCTGGGTTACACCCTGGAAATAATTCCCCTCGACAATCCGGCGAATTACAAGCCCGGTTCAAACGCCAGGTTCCGGGTGCTTTACAAGGGACAGCCCCTTTCAGGCGCCGAAGTCTTTGCGGTCTATGACTACTACGATTACAAGACCATGAACGCCTATGAACAGAAGGGAAACACCGACAGGAACGGTGAAATCAGCTTCAAGATCAGCAGCCCCGGCATTTGGATTCTCAGGGTGCGGGATTCCCGTGAGTCCGCCGTTCCCGATGTAACCGTGGAAAACGTCGATTCCATAATCGTGTTCCCGGTTTCCAAATAATGACGCGCCGGATTCTCGCGCCGGGAATAGCCCTGCTGTTTCCGGCGATCCTGGCGGCCCACGGCGTGGAAGTCTCCCGTGCCACGGGGACGGCGGGATTCGGGACCGAGACTGTCCGTTTTATGTACAGCACCGGAGAGGAAATGGCATATACTGTGGTGAGGGTATATGCCCCTTCCGGGCCCGGCACCGAAATCGTGCAGAGCATTACCGACCGGAACGGATACTACAGTTTTGTCCCCGATGAAGAAGGGGAATGGCGGATCAGCGCCGAAGACGACATGGGGCACAAGGGCGAAATAACCCTGGCTGTGGCAGGCGGCGGGAACGCGGGTGCTGGGAACGCCGCAGGCGGAACCGGCGCCGCGCCGCCGGCGTTGCGTGTCATCCTCGGCCTGAGCCTCATCCTCAACATCTTCGCGGCCTACGGCTTCATCCTGGGGCGGGGGTTTAAGGCGGGGCCCCGAAAAGGCGGGGAACATGCATATTAGCGAAGGCGTTCTTTCGCCGCCGGTCATCGCCATTGGCTGGGGTATCGCCGCCGCCGGCCTCGGCGCGGGCCTGAAAAAAACGGCGGCCCGGGAACTGCCTGAAACGGCCCTTGTTGCCTCGGTCCTTTTTCTTGCCTCCCTGGTTCATGTGCCCCTGGGCCCTTCAAGCATCCACCTAACCATGCTGGGCCTTGCCGGAATCCTCCTGGGCTGGAGCGCCGTTCCCGCCCTGTTTGTTGCGCTGCTGCTCCAGGCCGTGCTCTTCCAATTCGGCGGCCTTCTCTCCCTGGGCGTCAATACCGCCGTTATGGGAAGCGCCGCCCTGTCCGCCTTTGGCGCGTGGCGGCTTTTCACGAAAGGGAAAGGCGCCGCGCCGGGGCGGATGCCTGCGGCGGGAACAAAATCCGCCGCCGCTTTTGCCTGCGGTTTTATCGCGGTGATAACCGGATCGGCCCTCGTGACCCTTTCCCTTTTTTTAAGTTCCAGGGATCTTGTCTCCACCGGGGCCCTGATTTTTGCGGCCAATATACCCCTTGCCGCCGTGGAAGGGGTACTCACCGCCTTGTGCGTGTCTTTTTTGCAGCGCCTCCTGTCCCAATATGTATCTGAATCAAAGGGAATTTAAACACGATATTTTGCGGCCCTTCGATCCCCGCTGCCGTCTGGCGGCAGGTTGTGCCGTCATTCTTTCCGCCGTCTCCGTCACAAACCCCCTTTTGCTTGCGGGCCTCATAATTGCCGCAGCCCTTGCCCTGGTCAGGGATATTAGGACGGTTCTGACGCGCCTCGGCGCGGTCAACGTCTTCTGCGCCACGCTCTTTATCACCATGCCTTTGAGCGGATACGGTATCGAGGCCCCTCTGCGCTATACCCTGCGGATAAACGCCGCCGCCGTCATCTTCATGCTTTTTGTTGCCTCCCCCGGCACAGGCGGCATCGCGCCGGCCCTGACAAAGCTGCGGGTAAACGCCAAACTTGTTTCCCTGCTGATCCTCACCTGCCGGTATGTAGTCATCATGCACGACAGGGTTTTTCGCGCTGTTTTATCGATGCGCCTGCGCCGTCCCCGGATGGGCACGCTGACGGCGTGGCGGTCATACACGGCGCTTTTTGCATCGGCTTTCGCGGGCGCTTTTTTCCGTTCCCAAAAAATAAGCCGCGCCGCCCGGGCCAGGGGATTCGACGGCCTTTTTCCCCTTACCAGGACTTTCAACTGGAAGCTTCGGGACACGGCTGCCTTAATCATCGCTTCCGCCGTTTCAATACTCCTGGTATATTTGGACAAAAACCTGGGACAGGGGCTGCCGTGGCGTATCTACAGGTAGAAGGCGTGGGCTTCGCCTACGAAAAAGGCCGGGAAGTTCTCCGGGATATTAATTTTTCCCTGGAAAAGGGCCGCTGTCTCTGCGTTGCGGGGGCCAACGGCTCGGGAAAATCGACCCTGCTGGAACTTATCGCATCCTGCATGGAGCCTTCCCGCGGCGCGATACGGATAAACGGCGCTTCGGTTTTTACAAAGGAAGGCGCCCAGAGAACAGGCATCGTGTTTCAGGAACCGGACAACCAGTTCTTTTTGCCCACGGTTTGGGAAGACGTTGCCTTTGGCGTTATGAAAAAGGGGATGTCCCCGGAAAAAGGGCGGGAATTGGCAATGGAGGCGTTGAGGCTGACAGGCGCGGCACATATAGCCGAAAGGCCGCCGTATAAGCTTTCAGGCGGCGAAAAGCAGCGGGCGGCCATCGCGTCGGTTCTTGTCATGGAGCGGGAGGTT
The DNA here is from genome assembly GCA_031276615.1 of Treponema sp. Classification (GTDB taxonomy): domain Bacteria; phylum Spirochaetota; class Spirochaetia; order Treponematales; family Breznakiellaceae; genus JAISAK01. Next base: position 3,641 of record JAISND010000090.1, read on the forward strand.
TTGCTGCTTGACGAGCCCACCGCCGCCCTGGACCCCCGGTCACGGAAAAACACCATCGCCCTGATTAAGGCCCTTGACTGTACGCGGATCATCGCAAGCCACGATTTGGACATGATCCTGGATCTGGCGGACGAAGTGATTTTCCTGCATGACGGAAGAATAGCCGCCCGCTCCGGCCTTCCCGGCCTTCTCCTCGACCAGGGTTTCTTGCAGGGCATAGGTTTGGAACTGCCCCTGTCCCTGTTAAGT
>JAISND010000092.1 GCA_031276615.1 Treponema sp.
CCCAGGGTAGAGAAAAACCGTTGGGGCAGGGCGCCTTTGAGAGATTCGTTTTTGTCCTCAATATCGGCCATTGCCTGATCCAGTATGACGGCGATGCTGTCGTCACTGGCATTTGTGACGATGTAGGGCCAGCGGGATTTTTCGTTCAGATAGAATACATTGGCGGCCAGATAGAACGCCGGTTTTTCGAGAAAAACAGGGACATTGCCTTTTTCGGCAATGATTTCTTTGCGGCGTTTTTCAAATTTGTCTCCGGCGAATTTAAGAAATATCAGGGCAAGAACAGCGTCACGGTTGTCGGGTTTGTTGCACTTATTCCGCAGAACCACGCGGCAATTCCATAAAACCTGTTCGAGGGTGAGTTCTTTTACCACTTTGGGAGACTTTGCCATGGAGTTAAGAATACACGTAACGGCGGCCTTGCCGCAAGATGAGGGCTTGTGTGGTTCGCAGGTACTTCTTCCGTGGATTGCGGGAATAGTGTACCCGTCTGCCCCTGCAAAAGCAGACATTTTGAAGTACGATATGTACTATGTTGACAATACGGAGAACGGTAGATATTCCGGCGGACAGACGGCTTTCCCTTGAACTGCCGCAAAGCGTTCCAAGGGGGCAGGCGACTGTTTTGCTCACCCTGGTGGAAAATTCCGGTTCCGTTACGGCGTTTGATGAGTTTCAACGGCAAGCCGCTGAAAAAACAGCAAAACGAAAGGCAGAAGGCAGGGGGCCTTTTGAAGGGTTGTTTGGCTGTCTCAAAGGTAGCAAAGCATTTGAAGGCGATCCGGCAGGGCTTGTGAAGAAGTGGCGTGATGAATGGACAAGTCCCTGAAAAAATAAATTTTCCCGGTTTTAACGCGGTGATTTTAGAATAATACCGGGGTTTCCTATCGGCATGAATAGCCTACCCCCGCCCCTTGACAAAGCCCCACCCTTTTTCCAGCATGGTAGTATGCCTTCCGGTCCCGGTTTGTTTTCCACGCTGCCCGGCAATTTCTTTTCCCCCCTGGTCGGGGCGAACCGCGAACACTACGGGGCGCTCCTGGTACGCTACTACCGGCTGTTCCAGGAAAATGCGCGGGGCCTTGAACGGGAACAGGTGATCCGCTCGTTTACCGAATACCTCGCGCTGAACCGCACTGCCCTGGCCGACGAAGGGGCCGATGACCTTCCCCTTCCCGGCGAGGCGGGGGACGGGGAAGCGCCGGAGCTTGACTTTGGTTCTGCGGAAACGGGCCAGGAAGGGCCGGAGGGCGAAGGCGCCGGGAATCCCGCCGGGGCAGCCGTCAAAAGAATGGCCGACCGGGTCCTGGCGAACCTTTTTCTTCGGCGGCTTGTCCACACGGGCTGGCTTTCCGAAGAAACGCTCGGCGATTACAGCCGGGTCATTAACATTACCCCCCACGGGCGGCCTTTTTTCGAGGCCCTTGCCCGGGTGGAGGAGGGGCTTAAAACCGAGTACGAAAGCCACGTGGTGGCTGTCTATTCCCTGCTCTGCGGTGACGCCGCGGAGGAAAACGGGCACTACGCGGTACTGAACGCCCACAGCAGTACCCAGACCCTTATCGATTCCCTCAAGGTACTGTCGCAAAGCATCAAGGGCCACTACGACAGGCTTACTGCCGATACCGCCTCGTCCGATATCAGCGGCATCCTGCACCTCCACTACGATCTCTACGCGGCGGATATTCTGGACGGCGCCTACAAGCGGCTTAAAACATCGGACAACCTTTCCCGCTACCGGCCCAAGATCATTAAAAAAGTGGGGGACCTGCTGGAGAACGAAGCCTGGCTGAACGAAAGCGCCCGCAAGCTTTCCCGCAACAATTCCCTCCCCCAGGCGGACAACCGGCGGAAGCTCCAGACGATGCTGGAAGATATCCGGGATACCCTGCGGGCCGTGGACCCCCTGCTGGAAGATATTGATCGCCGGAACATGCTCTACGCCCGTTCCAGCGTGGAGCGGGTCAAAGCCCTGCTGGAGCCGGACTCCACCATCGCGGGAAAACTGGGCGCGCTGATCAGGGAACTGTACCGGGGGAATCCCTCAAAAGGCGCGGAGGATGATTCCGGGGAACTGTGGCACAAACTGGCCCACCGGCTCCACCGGGTTAGAACCTTTGCGCGGGAGTCCCTGTACCATCGCTACCAGCGGGAAGGCGCCGGGTTTAGCCGGGAGATCCCCCCTGCGGACCGGGAGGCCATGGAGCGGGAGGAGGCGGAACTGTTAGTCCGGCTTAGGCGGCAACTGGGGGTTAAGCGAATCGGCGAATGGCTTGACGGCCAGGGCGGCCGGGAACGACTTCTCTTTGCCGCAGACCTGGTCAAAGACGAAAATTCCTTTATTCGGTTCGTATACTCCGTCCTCTACGCGGACTCCCGCCCGGCCTTTGGCTACAGCATCGAAGACAGGCCCCCGGAAGGGGATCCCGCCGGGGCTTCCGTCAGATCCGGCGGCTACGTGGTCCCCGATGTAACATTACGGAGAAAGGAATGATACAGGATCTGGAGGGGCTTACCCTTATTACCGAACTTACCGAGGCCGATTTTGATCTGTTCCGGGCCGCAGTACGGATCCTGCTGACGCGGACTTTTATTATCCGCGGCATCGACCGGGAAGAGGAACTGTACCACTTTACTATCCGGAACAGCGAGCTTTTTGACGCATGGTTTTCCTGCATGGACGCAAGCCTGGTGCGGGACGAGGGCCTGGGGGTAGTGTGCTTCCGGGGCGGCGGCGACACCCGGATCAGGCTGGGCAGGGAAGAAACCTGCGCCCTGCTGACCGCCCGGCTTTTCTACGAGGAAAAAAGGGCGGAACTTAGCCTGACAGCCTTCCCCGCCATAACGGTTTTTGATTTTGTGCAGCGTTACAATGTCCTGGTAGGGGACGAGATTAAGAAAACCCGCCTTGTAGAAGTGCTGCGCCGCCTGCAGTCCCACAAGCTTATCGAAATCGACTCCCGCGATCCTTCCGATGTCGAAGGGATGATCGTCCTTTACCCCAGCCTTGCCATGAGCGTTGACCGCGACAGCATTGACGAACTGCTGCGCTCCCTGTCCCGGGGGGAAAAGGCGGAGGACGCAGCGGAGGAGGCCGGGGAATAACATGGGCGGCCTGCCGGAAGTTGATATTGCCAGCCCCGACCCTCCGTTATTTATTGGAGAAGTAACGGTTAACATAAAAACAGTTGACATAAAAAACGAACCATGGTAAAAGGGATACCCGGGAGTAATAAATGCATGTTTCCATTTTTTCCATTCTTTCTATGGCCGTATCGGCAG
>JAISND010000117.1 GCA_031276615.1 Treponema sp.
TCGCCATGCGGGCTATGGAATACGCGAAGTTCGGCCGGCAGCGGGCGGAGACCGGCGCCCGGCTGCGGGTTGTAAAGGCCCTGACCGGGATGCCCACGGCATTCAGCGCGGATGAGGCCGCGAGGCCGCTGGTATTTTCCCGGGTGGTACAGAATACCGATTACCTCCTGAAAACCCCGGAAGGCCGCCTGCTGGCTGCGGCCCAGGCGACGGGGACCCAGGAACTGGTTGCATCCCTCTACGGCAAACAGGCGCTTCCCGGGCTGGCCGGGGGGCCGCCTGCGGAACCCCTCCGGAACGTGACCGAAGGGGAGAGCGCCCCGCCCGCCCCCGGAGAGCGCCTGGCGGATGAGGCGGCGGCGGATGACTGGGCGCAGATGGCTCCGGCCCCCGCCGGCCCGGATGAATTAATGAAGCTTGGGATCCGGCTGGAGGAATATTTGAACGCTTACGGGGACCGGCTCAATATATGGCTGGAAGGAGCGGACGGGAAGAAGATCAATCCCTATGAACTGGCCATGAAAGAATACAACAATCCGGCGGCGACGGCGGAATCACACAGAAACATGCTGGACCGGATTGACGCGCTCCTGAAACGATTGGAGGCAACGGCATGAAACTGGCCCACCTTTCCGATTTACATTGCAGCAGGGAACACGCTGAGGAGGCCCTGGCCTCCCTGCGGTTTTTCGCGGAGCATATAAGAACGTCCCCGGTGGACCTGGTGTGTATCGCCGGGGACGTGTGGGATGCCTCGATACTGAATACCGAGGCTTCGGGTTACAACCGGTTTGTGGACGCGATTCGTGATATCGCGAACCTTGCGCCGGTGGCGATGATCTACGGCACGCCCTCACACGATGTTGATGGCAGCCTGGAGGTGTTCCGGAAGATCACCTGCATGCATGATATCACGATACTGGAGCCGGGGCAAGCGTATTTTCTATCGAATTTTCCCTGCGAAATTTACCCCGAATCAAACATTGAAGAATGCGTCGATGCGGGGGTTCCTCGGGCACATGATGAGATTGCAATTCTGTTCGGCATCCCGGAACCCCGGAAAAAATACCTGCTGGCCGGGGAGGCGGCCGGGAAGGATGGCACCGAGGAGGCGGTCCGGGACGCCCTGCGCCGGCTGTGTTTCCATCTGGCGGCCAAGCGGCGGGAGTACCCGGATATTCCCTGCGTGGTGCTGTACCACGGGGACGTGGCGGGAAGCACCCTGCAAAACGATAGGGAAGTTGAGCGGGGGACGGGGATCGCCGTTACGGCGGATGACCTTAACGGCATCGATGCGGATTACTACGCCCTGGGCCATATCCATAAACCCCAGCAGGCGGCGACCCTCCCGGCGTACTATGCCGGGAGTATTTACCCGAAGAATTTCGGGGAAACCCACCAGGCGGGGTTCAACGTGGTTGAACTCACTAAGGCAGGCTCATACGGCTGGGCAGCCGATGTTAAGCGGGTTGATTTTCCCCATCCGCAAAATCTGAAAATTGAAGAACGGTATCCTGACCTCAATCTGTTGGACGATGTAACCGGAAAACGCGTCTGGTATGAAATCACCTGCAAAAGGGAAGAAGGATCGCTTATCAAAACCGAGGAACTGCTCGCCGAACTTCTTGAGAACGGCGCGGCCCCGGGAAGCCGGGTAACCATCAACGAACTGCCGGTGGAGACGGTACGGGCGGGGGAGATTACCGGGGCCCCGGCGCCGGAGCGGAAGTTCGCGATCTGGGCGGAGCAATCCCAGATTGCCGTAACTGAAACCATGGAGCAAAAGATCAAACAGCTTGCCGCCGGCATCCGCCGGGAATCCGGGGGCGCCGGCGGGGAATGGTCCCTGGTTTCGGTCCGGCTCCGGGGGGCCGCGGGGATCCGCAAGGGGATAGGCAAGGAAGAAATAGCGATCAGCCTGGATGATTACGATCCGGGGGTAATCGCCCTCTGCGGCGCCAACGGGAAGGGGAAGACCACCCTGATCGAGAACTGCCATCCCTACCCCCAGCTCCTCACCCGGAAGGGGAAATTACAGGATCATTTCTCCCTGCGGGACAGCTTCCGGGAAGCAGTGTACCGGAACAGCGAGGGGGCGGAACGGAAGTTCTTGATTCAGATTGACGGGCAGAACAAAAGCGGGGCCTGTAAATACTTTTCGTTTACCCGGGCCCATCCCGCCGGGGCCTGGGAACCCTTAGCCGGGGTGGACGGGAACCTGAAGCCCTACGAGGAACTGGTACACTCGGCCTTCGGGCCCCTGGAACTGTTTCTTCGGACCGCCTTCACGACCCAGAGGCCGAACAAGAACGCCCCGGACCTGACCGAGGCCACGGCGGGGGAAAAGAAGTCCCTGTTCGCGGAACTGGCGGGGATTGAGTACCTGCAGCGTTTTGCGGACGAGGCCCTGGCGCGGTACAAGGCGGAGCAGGAAAAGGCCCGCGACGCGGAACTGAAGGCGGGGATGCTGGAACAGGCGGCGGCGGGAAAACCGGAACTGGAACGGGAGATAGAGAACCGGCGGGACTCTTTAGCCATGGATAAAAAAAAGCTTGAAAAAATCACCGAGGACGGCAAGCTTGCCAAGGCGGAGGTTGCGCGGCTTGAGGCCGCGGCGGCGGCGGAGCAGGAGCGGGGGATCCGGGAACGGCAGATCAGGGATGCCATCGCCGAACTGGAACGGGGGATAGAATCCGACCGGCGCATCCTGGAAACCTATGAGGGGGTTGTGCGGAACCGCCCGGCCTATGAAAAACAGGCCCGGATGTGGGATCACTACGCCGCGGTCATATCCGCGGAAACCGAGAAAAAACAGCAAATTCTTGAAGAAAACTTACAAAAACAGCGGGAATTCTCACAAAAACAGCAGGAATACCAACAGAAGGCCCGGGAAAAAGAACAGGAGCGGCAACGGATTATCGATACCCGCCGGGATCTGGAACGAATGATCCGGGACGGGGAATCAAAGATCGCGCTTCTTAGCCGGGATGCCGGGGAGTTTGTCCGAAACTGCCCAACCTGCGGGCAGGAGTTACCGGCGGATAAACTCCGGGAACTGAATGAAAAGCGGGACCGGGCATTAGCCGAAATTGAGAGCCGCCGGGGGGAAATCGCCGGGTTTCAGAAAGACATTGCGGATCGGGATGAAGTACTTAGCCGGATGAAAGGAGAACTTGCGGCCCTGGCCTTTGAGGAACCAAAGCCGGAGAGCGGCGAACCCTTTGACGACACGGCGCTCCGGGAGGCCCAGGCGGCCCGGGGGGAAATCGACATCGCCGGGGTCCGGGACGCCCTGATGAAAGCCGGGGAAGCGGCGGCGCGGATCGAGCAGCTTCCCGCCGCGATTGCCGCGAACGGCAAAAGCCTTGAGGAACTGAAGGGAACGTTTGAAGAACTGGTTGCTTTGGCAAATCCGGAGGCGGCCCTGAAACTGGAGGGGGCCCGGCAAAAACACGAGGCCCTGGCGGCGGACTATACCGCGGTCCGGGAGATGATTGCCCGTGAGGAAGCGGGACTGAAGGCCCGGGAGGAACGGCTGGCGGAACTGGAAGCGCAGGAATCGGAGCTTGCGGAACTCCGGGGGGCCGCCGCCGCGGCAAAGGCCGAGGGGGCTGAATGGGACCTCGCGGCCCGCGGTTTCGGCCGGGACGGCATCCAGGCGCTGGAACTGGACGCGCTGGCGCCGGGGATCGCCGAAACGGCAAACCGGATACTGGCCAGCGCCTACGGGGAGCGGTTCCGCATCGAGATTCGGACGACCCGCACGGGCGGCCAGGGGAAAAAGATCCGGCAGATTGAGGATTTCCTGATCTACGTAATCGATGCTGAGGACGGGGAACCGGTGCTGCTGGATGATAAGTCCGGCGGGGAAGCGGTATGGATCAAACGGGCTATTTACGATGCCTTTGCGGTGATACGGAAACGGAACACGGGCTTCGCGTTCCTGACCTGTTTCCAGGACGAGGCGGACGGGGCCCTGGACAGCGCGGCCAAAACCGCGTACTGCCGGATGCTGGAGGCGGCCCACGCGGAAAGCGGCCTGCGGCACACGGTGATCATCACCCACAGCGAAGAAGTGAAAGCGATGATTCCGCAAAAAATCAGCATGGAGGATTTGTAAGATGATTGAGAAAATAATACCAATTGACCGTATTGAGAGCGCGTCCAACCGCGAACACGGCGGGGACGGAGACATCAAAATTCTGGCGGAGGACATGAAGCGCAACGGGCTTATTAATCCCATTACGATAAAGGCGGCACTGGCGGACGGCGCGGAGGACCCCGGCAAAAAACTTGCAATTTTGTACCGCGTTACCGCCGGACGGCGGCGCCTTGCGGCGGCGCGGCTGCTGGGCTGGGCGGAAATACCCTGCCGCGTGCTGGAGGGTGATGAAGCCGCCCGTGCCGGCGAGATAGCCTTGTCGGAGAACGTGAACCGTTT
>JAISND010000133.1 GCA_031276615.1 Treponema sp.
TCTCGATAGGGGGACACGAAATGGAGCTGGGTCCCGGCGACTGCGTGTATTACGATTCCAGCGAGCCCCACGGCATGAAAGCCCTGGGCGGAACCCCCGCGAAATTTTTGGCAATGGTATTATAAGGAGAGCAGCGTGGATTTACTGGACAAATATCTTGAGAGAAGCGATTTTGATTCCTACGAGGATTTTTATGCCAATTTTACGGTAAAGATCCCGGACAATTTTAATTTTGCCTACGATGTGCTTGATGTCCTTGCCGGGGAAAAAGGCGCCGAGACCGCCCTGGTCTGGTGCGATGAAAAGGGCGCCGAAGCGAAATTCAGCTACGCCGACATGAAAGCCCTTTCCGACAGGGCCGCCAACGCTTTCCGCGGGGCCGGAATAGGCAGAGGCGACCCGGTGATGCTGATTCTGAAACGCCGCTGGCAGTACTGGCCCATACTGCTTGCCCTGCACAAGTTAGGCGCTATCGGAATCCCCGCCACGCACCTTCTTACCACCAAGGACATTGTGTACCGCTGCGCCGCCGCGGACATTGCTGGCATTGTCTGCGTTGACGATCCCGAGCTTATGTGCCGCATTGACGAGGCCGAGGCAAAAATTGAGCGCGATTCCGACGCCACAGGCGAATCGAGCCTGCGTTTCAAGGGCTTCGTCCGTTCCGTCCACACCCCCGCGGAGGTCTGCCCGGCAAAGCAGGCGGCCGAACTTTTTTCCCGCCGTTCCGGAAATCCCGCGGGCGCGGCGGCGGACGGAACGGCCGCTTCGGGCACGGGGCTTTCCGCGGGCAGCCTGGTGCCCTGGGCCGACTTCAGCGCCCTCATGGAAAGCGCCCCGGCCGGATTTGTCCGTCCCGAAAAGGCGAATGAAAACGGCGACATCATGCTCCTCTATTTTACCTCCGGCACGACCGGCATGCCCAAGATGGTCCGCCATGACTTTGCCTATCCCCTGGGACATATCCTCACCGCCAAATACTGGCAGCGGGTTATCCCCGGCGGACTCCATCTGACCGTCGCCGATACGGGCTGGGCAAAGGCCGCCTGGGGCAAAATCTACGGCCAGTGGTTCTGCGGTTCCGCGGTTTTTGTCTCCGATTACGACCGGTTTGTGCCGGCCGCCATGCTGGAAGTGATCTCCCGGCACAGGGTTACCACCTTCTGCGCGCCGCCGACCATCTACCGCTTTTTCATCAAAGAGGATCTTTCCGGATACGATTTTTCGGCGCTTAAAAACTGCGCCGTGGCAGGCGAACCCCTCAATCCGGAAATTTACGAACAGTTCCTTTCCGCCACCGGAATCAAACTTCGGGAATGTTACGGCCAGACCGAGCTTACCGTCACCATCTGTACCTATCCCTGGATGGAGCCGAAGCCCGGCTCTATGGGCAAGCCTTCGCCCGGCTATGACATCGACCTTGTCCGGGAAGACGGTTCTTCCTGCGGTATGGGCGAGGAGGGGCAGATCATCGTCCGCCTGGATAAAAAGAAGCCCACCGGCATGTTCGGCGGTTATTACCGCGACGCGGCGCTTACCGCGAGCGTCTGGCGTGGCGACATCTACTACACCGGCGATATGGCCTGGAAGGATGAGGACGGGTATTTTTGGTTTGTGGGCCGCGCCGACGACGTGATAAAAAGTTCCGGCTACCGCATCGGTCCCTTCGAAGTGGAGAGCGCCCTCATGGAACATCCCGCGGTGCTGGAGTGCGCCATTACCGGCGTTCCCGATCCCGACCGGGGTACGGTAGTCAAGGCGACGATAGTGCTTGCCAGAGGCTACATCGCGTCGGAGGAGCTTAAGCTGGAGCTGCAGAATCACGTCAAGAAAATCACTGCCCCCTACAAGTATCCCCGGATAGTCGAATTTGTCACGGAGCTTCCCAAAACCATCAGCGGCAAGATTCGCCGGGTGCAGATCCGCGAAGAGGACAACGAAAGGTAGGTCCGGCCTCCGGGCAGTTTACCGCTCATTGGCGCGTAACGGATTCCGGACGGCCGGCGGCAATACGGACAGGCAGGAAAAGATGGACGGCGCGAAGGATTATCTTTCAAGGATCACGGGGAACGATTATATAGACATCGGCCTGTATAACAGGTACAACGTCAAGCGGGGGCTCCGCAACGCCGACGGCACGGGCGTGCTTGTCGGGCTTACCAGAATAGGTGATGTCCACGGCTATATCATTGACGAGGGCGAAAAGGTTCCGATAGAGGGCAAGCTCTTCTACCGGGGCATCGACGTGGAGCAGATTGTCGCCGCCGCGGCCCGGGAAAACCGTTTTTGTTTTGAGGAAATCATATATCTTCTCATGTTCGGCCAGCTTCCCGGCAGAACCCAACTGGAGGAATTTTCCGCGCTCCTTGGAAACAGCCGGGCGCTCCCCAAAAATTTCGCCGAGGATTCCATCATGAAACTGCCCTCTAGGGACATCATGAACAAGCTGGCGCGTTCGGTGCTTACCCTTTATTCCTACGACGAGGATCCCGAAAACCAGTCGCCGGAAAACGTGCTGCGCCAGTGCCTTGAGCTTGTCGCCCGGTTTCCGACCATCGTGGCCTATTCCTACATGGCGAAGAAACACTACTTTGATCACGAAAGCCTCATCATCCACCTGCCGGAACCGGGCTGTTCCTGCGCCGAGGCCATGCTTTCCCTTATCAGGCCGGATCAGAAATTCAGCAGGCTTGAAGCGGAGATTCTCGATCTTGCCCTGGCGCTCCACGCCGAACACGGCGGCGGAAACAATTCCACCTTCGCGGTACACCTTGTGTCCTCGGCGGATACGGATACCTTTTCGGCCATCACCGCGGGCATAGAATCCCTCAAGGGCTTCAAGCACGGCGGCGCGAATATCAAGGTGATGGGCATGATGGAGGACATTAAAAAAAATGTAAGGCACTGGGAGAACGGGGAAGAGGCGGCCGCGTATCTGGCAGCCATCCTCCGGGGCGAGGCCGGCGACGGTTCGGGGCTGATCTACGGCCAGGGCCACGCGGTGTATACCAAAAGCGATCCCCGGGCCCTTCTTCTGCGGGACAAGGCCGCCGCCCTGGCCGAAGAGAAGAACCTTGTCAGGGAGTACAATCTCTACCGCCTGATAGAGAGGCTTGCCCCGGAAGTTTTCAAAAAGGTCAAGGGTTCAGACAAGGACATCTGCTCCAACGTGGACTTTTATTCCGGCTTTGTGTACACGATGCTGGGCATTCCGCCGGAGCTTTTTACCCCCATTTTCGCGGTAAGCCGCGTGGCCGGCTGGTGCGCCCACCGCATGGAGGAGATAGTCGCCGGGGGCAGAATCATCCGCCCGGCCTATAAGTGCGTCCAGCCCCGGCTTGACTATGTTCCCATGGACAGGCGGTAAAGCCGGAGGCCGGACGGCTGTCAGCCTGCCGTGGATTTTCATGCGATTCCGCGCTTCGGCGCGGCAAACCGCTATTCCTCCTTTTCCTCAACCTTGAAGGCTTCGGCCGCCTTGATCACGTCTTCGGCAATGCGGCCGGAAATGGGCGCGTAATGATCAAAGGCCACGCTGAAGGAACCGGTGCCGCTTGTGATGGAGCGGAGGTCGATGGAGTAGCGCAGAAGTTCCGCCTGCGGAACCTCCGCGTGGATTTCCGCGATGCCGCCGACGGAGTCCTGCCCCAGAATCCTGCCCCGTTTGCCCGAAAGGGCGCTCATCACGTCGCCCAGGTATTTTTCTTCCACAAAGCCCGTCAGATTCATGATGGGCTCAAGAAGGGTGGGATTGGCCTGGCGCATGGCCTCGCGGAAGGCGTTACGCGACGCAAGTTTGAAGGACAGCTCCGAGGAATCCACCGGGTGGTACTTGCCGTCCACAATGGCCACTTCCACGTCAACGACGGGGTAACCCGCCATGGTGCCGCGGGCCATGCCTTCGGCAACGCCCTTTTCAACTCCGGGGATATAGTTCTTGGGCACCGCGCCGCCGAAGATTTTGTTTTCAAACTTGTAACCCTCGCCCCTGCCCAGGGGCGCTATGTCCAGCACGACCTTGCCGTACTGTCCGTGGCCGCCGGTCTGCTTTTTGTGGGTATACTCGGCGGAGGCTTTTTTGGTGATGGTTTCCCGGTAGGCCACGCGGGGTATATGGGTCTCCACTTCGATCTTCTGGTTCACCTTTATCTTGTCCAGGATGATGTTAATCTGGAGCTCACCCATGCCGGAGATAACCGTTTCCTTTGTTTCGGTGTTGAAAAAATACTGGAAGGTCTTGTCCTCTTCGGCGGCCCTGACAAGAAATTCGCCGAGTTTGTCATCGTCCTTTTTCGCCACGGCGTTAACCGCCACCGAATGAACCGGCTCCGGAAGGCGGAGGGGAAGGAACTTGAGGGCACTGTCGTCCGAACTTATGGTGTCGTTGGTTCTGAGGGTGGCGGACTTGGCGATGATCCCCACATCCCCGGCAAAAAGCTCCTTCACTTCCTCAAGTTTTTTGCCCTGGCAGATGTAGAGCTTGCCGATGCGTTCCTTCTTGTTTTCCGAGACGTTCAGCGCTTCCGAATCGGCCGAAAGCCTTCCGTCGATTACCTTGATCCACGAAAGTTTTCCGGAGAACTGGTCGTAGGTGGTTTTGATGACCATGGCTGCCAGGGACCTGTCGGGGTCCAGTGAAACAGTGTGTTCCTTCCCCTCCGGGTCAAGAACAACATCCTGCGCGGTGCGGGGGCTTGGGCCTGTTTCGGCGATAAAATCAAGGAAGGGTACAAGGCCGGAATTCTTTGTGGCAACCCCGGCGAAGGCGGGAACAATTTTATGCTCCGACAGCGCTTCGACAAGGCCTTTGCGCATCTCCTCGGTGGAGAGGGAACCCTTCTCGATGTACTGCTCCATAAGGCCGTCGTCCCCCTCGGCAGCGGCCTCAATGAGCTTCTCCCTGGCCGCGGCAGCCGCGTCCCTGTATTCGTCGGGGATGGGACTTTCTTTTTCCACAGCGTCGCCGGGGACAGGGTAGGCCTTTTCGTTCAGGACATCAATGACGCCTTTAAAACCGGCGCCCTTTCCCATGGGCAGGGTAAAGGGCACCGGAGTAACCTTGAATTTCTCTTTTATATCCTCAAGGACTTTCTCAAAATCAGCCCGTTCATCGTCAAGCTTGGTAACGAAGACGCCCCTGGGTTTCCGCCGTGTCTCCAGATTCCGCCAGAGCTTTACGGTTTCAATCTGGACTCCCGAACGGCCGTCCACGGCAAGAAGGACAAATTCGCTTGCCCGGAAACTTAAAATAACGTCCCCGGTAAAATCCGAAGAACCTGGGGTGTCAAAAAAGTTGACTTTTTTCCCGTTCCGTTCGATGTGGGCAAGGGCTGTGTGGATGGAAATCTTCCGCTCAATCTCTTCCTGGGTGGAATCGCTGGTGGTTTTCCCCGATTCTACGGTTTCCGGCCTGGGAATGGCGCCTCCGGTGAAAAGCAAATGCTCAAAAAGGGTGGTTTTACCGGTCTGACCGTGACCGGCAATGGCGACATTTTTGATGAGATCGGTAGTATAGCTCATGTGTGCTCCTCTCAGGAGCACTCAGGCTCCCTTAAATTGAGCCTCCGCAAAACCCGCCCGGCTTGCGGAAGCCTCGGTTTTCCAATCTATTGTATGATGTCGCGGTATGGGCGGATTGTCAAGGAAAATGTAATTATCTATTATAAAATATATGGATGAGCGAAGAAAAGCCATTGATGCCCTGGAAAAAAAAAGACGGGAAAGCACGGATGCCCTTAATCTGCTTTTTGAGCAGTTCGGCGGGACCCTTTTCCGGCGTCTTGCCGCGGCCGGGGAAGGCGAAGCGGATGCGGCCGCTCCGGAACTGCCGGCGGCCTGGGCGGACGAGTATTTTCGCCGTACCGGGGAAATTTCCGATTCCGAATCTTTGATAAAAAACATTGAAGCCGATATACTTCGATTCAGGGAACTGGAAGAAAAAATTGAGTCCAAGGAGCGTGAAAAGGGCGAACGCGCGGGGGAGCTTGCCGAACTCCGGGGGAAGCTGGGCAAACTGGTTTTGGAAAGCCCTTCCTGGGAGATTTTTGCCCGTCCTTTCCAGGAGGAAGCCGGTACCCTGGTTTCCAAAGTACAATCCCTTGAAGATCGCCTGGCCGGACTTGGAGAAGGGGAAAAGGGCAATGTCCTGACCTGGATAGGCAAAAGCGCCCAGGGACTGGTTCTCCGTTCCTTCCTCGCCAAGGCGAAGGACAATCTGGAACGGCTTTACCGCAACGCCGGGGAACAGTTCTACGCCGTCCTGCGCGGCCAGGCGGAGGGCGATTCCGCGGATGCCGGACAGAATGACGAAATCGGAATCCTTGTCGCGGAAATTGAAAAAAAACGGGAGTTTTCACAGGGGCTTGACCGGGGGCTTTCGGAGCTTCGCGAGGAGCGCCGGAAAATTGGCGAAGGTTTTGGCGGCGAGAGCGGCGCGGCCAAAAAGATACAGTCCCTGAGGGCCCGCGCCGGCCAGGAGAAGGAAGCGCTGAAGGCCCTGTACCGCCGCGCCGGGGACGGGGCCGCTTCCGCCGCTTCCGCGGAGGACG
>JAISND010000139.1 GCA_031276615.1 Treponema sp.
AGGTCGATAATGTGATCCGCCTGGAGCAGCACGTCCAGGTTATGCTCTATCATGATAACCGTGTTCCCCTGATCCACCAGGCGGTGAATAACTTCCATAAGCTGCTTGACATCGGCAAAGTGAAGCCCGGTGGTGGGCTCGTCCAGCAGGTAGAGGGTTCTGCCGGTTGAACGCCGGGAAAGCTCCAGGGCAAGCTTTACCCGCTGGGCCTCTCCGCCGGAAAGGGTAAGCGCCGACTGGCCGAGTTTCACATAACCAATCCCCACGGAGAGAAGGGTGTCCATTTTTCTGGCAACCTGGGGGATGTGCCTGAAAAATTCCGCGGCCTCCTCGATGGTCATGTCCAGAACATCGGCGATGTTCCTGCCCTTGTAGCGTATTTCCAGGGTTTCCCTGTTGAAACGCCTGCCCTGGCATACGTCGCAGGTAATGTACACGTCGGGGAGGAAGTTCATTTCAATCTTGATGGTTCCGTCGCCCTGGCAGTTTTCACACCTGCCGCCGCGGACATTGAAGGAGAAGCGCCCCGGCCTGTAACCGCGCATCTTCGCGTCGGGGAGGCTTGCGAAAAGATTCCTGATCGCGCCGAATACTTCAACGTAGGTTGCCGGATTTGAGCGGGGCGTCCGGCCGATGGGACTCTGATCGATATCAATAACCTTGTCGATAAATTCGGCGCCCTCTATTTTTTTATAGACGCCTTCGGCGCGGCTTGAACCGTAAATCCTGTTCGCCAGGGCAGGGTAGAGTACATCGGTAAGGAGGGTCGATTTGCCCGAACCGGAGACGCCGGTAATGCAGGTAAAGATTCCAAGGGGTATCTCCACGTCGATGCCCTTAAGGTTGTGTTCGGAAACGCCAGCGAGGCGGAGAAAATTCCCGTTCCCCTTCCGCCGGGCAGCGGGTGTATCCATGAAAAGGGTTCCCGCGAGATACCGGCCGGTAAGGCTCGCCTCCGTTTTCATCACCTCCCGCGGCGTTCCCTGGGCGATTACCCTGCCGCCGTGGACGCCCGCGCCGGGGCCCAGGTCGACAATGTAATCCGCCGTACGCAGAGTCTGCTCGTCGTGTTCCACCACGATGAGGGTGTTGCCCAGGTCGCGCAGGTACAGCAGGGTGTCGATGAGCCGCTGGTTGTCCCGCTGGTGCAGTCCGATGGAAGGCTCGTCGAGAATGTAGAGCACCCCCACCAGGCTGGAGCCGATCTGGGTGGCAAGCCGTATACGCTGGGCCTCTCCGCCGGAAAGGGTCGCCGCCTTCCGCTCCAGGGAAAGGTAATCGAGGCCCACGTTTTTCATAAAACCCAGGCGGGCGTTTATCTCTTTCAAAATCTGGTAGGCGATTTTTTTTTCGGTCTGGTTGAATTTGACGGCCGCGAAAAATTTCAGCGATTCCGTTACCGAAAGGCTCGTCAGCTCCCAGATGTTTTTGCCCCCCACGGTTACGGCCAGGGCCTCCGGCTTGAGCCGCCTGCCGCCGCAGTCCTCGCAGGGTTTCTGGCTCATGAATTTTTCAAGCCACTCCTTGACGCCTGTCGACTGGGTTTCCAGGTAGCGGCGTTTCAGTTCCTCGAGGATTCCGGCGAACCGGGACTGGTACTCGTAACGTTCCGTTTTGTCACGGTTCACATAACGCACCTTGATCTCTTCCTCCGTGCCGTAGAGAATCGCGTTCATTATTTTTTTGGGAAGATCCTTCAGGGGCGTATCCAGGCTGAACTTGTAGTGTCTGGCAAGGCTTTCAAAGCGGCTGCGGTACCAGGGGGATTCCGGGTTGTAGGGCGCCACCCCGCCCTCGTTAAACGAAAGGGAACGGTTGGGGATCACCAGATCGGGATCGAATTCCAGCTTTGCCCCAAGGCCGGAACAGCCGGGGCAGGCGCCGAAGGGGTTGTTAAAGGAAAAAAGCCGGGGCTGAAGCTCGGGGACAGAAATGCCGCAGTCGGGGCAGGCGTTCTTCTGGGAAACAAAATACTCGTTTACCCTGTCCTCGCCCTGTTTCTGGGCAAGGATCAGCATGATCCCGTCCGCCGTTCTGAGGGCGGTCTCCACCGAATCGGCAAGGCGGGTGCGGATATCCGGCCCCACCACCAGCCTGTCCACGATGATCTCGATGGTGTGCTTCTTCTGTTTGTCCAGCCTGATGTTTTCGTCAAGGTCTATCGGCACCCCGTCGATGCGGGCCCGGGCAAACCCCGCCCTGCGGGCGTCCTCAATGATGTTGCGGTGCTCCCCCTTCTTCCCCCGGATCACCGGGGCAAGAAGCTGCACCCGGTCACCCCGCCCCAGGGCCATGATGGTCTCAATAATGGAATCAACCGGCTGTTCCTTTATCTCGCGTCCGCAGTTGGGACAGTGCGGAATGCCGATTCGGGCGTAGAGCAGCCGGTAGTAGTCGTAGATTTCGGTTACCGTTCCCACGATGGAACGGGGATTGCGGTGGGTTGTTTTCTGTTCAATTGAAATGGCCGGCGAAAGCCCTTCGATGTAGTCCAGATCCGGCTTGTCCATGCGGCCCAAAAACTGCCGCGCGTAGGCGGAAAGGCTTTCCACATAGCGCCGCTGTCCTTCGGCAAAGATGGTGTCAAAGGCCAGGGAACTTTTGCCCGACCCGGAAAGTCCCGAAATGACAATGAGTTTGTCCCTGGGAAGTTCCAGGTCTATGTTTTTTAGATTATGTTCCCGCGCGCCCTTGATGATAAGTTTATCCATAAATGGAAGAATAGCCGGAAAAAAGCGGGTTTGCAAGGCGCGGGGAACACGGCCCTGCCGGATCGCCGG
>JAISND010000197.1 GCA_031276615.1 Treponema sp.
TTTACCGCGGCTCCCTTTTCGTCGCGAACCGGACAAATTTCCCCTCCAGAATAGATAAGCACATAGGGAAGAGCCGAATCTTTTAAATCGTCCTGAATCGCCTCCATTTCATCCTTGGGATTTGTCAGAATTACGCTGCGGCTGAAACAGGAAAAGATCAGAGCCGCGTCCCCCCCGGCTTTTTTCACCGCGCCGGTGATGTTTTTCGCGCTGTTAATGACTTCGCTCGAACCGGGGGAACCTATATAGATAACGGATCCCGCGGGCGTGTTGGCGCTACAGGTCAGGCTGCCGTCATCGTTGATGGTATATATGATAAAGAGCTTCGGCGGGGAGCCGTCGCCTGGGTCCAGGGCAAGGGGAAACACGAAAAGCAGATCCAGTCTTGCTTCGGTGATGAGGCCGATTTTTTTCATGTATTCCACAGCGGGGATGTTGTTTACGCTGATCATACGGTTTCCCTCCGCCCCGGTAACCAGGGCTTTCTGGCTGTAGATATTGTACTTCCAGACGGAATCAACAAAAAACCGCGGCGCCAGGTTCCCCGAAAAGAGCAGGATCGGCATTCTGTCGGCATAAACCGTTCCCTTATAGAGGGTTTTGGGAGTCCGTATTTTTGTGTCCGCGTCCAGGGCACCGGTACCAAAGACAGGCGCTCCCCGGGATTCCCGGTCCAGAACGCCGACCACCGTATCTCCCGCCAGATTGTACAAAGAGGGGGTAATAACAAAAATCAGGGACGGAGGGCCCTGCAGGGGCGCCGCCAGATTCCGGTACAATTTGACGATTCGCCCTTCTTCGTCTTCGGCCAGGGGATCGGAAAGGCCTGTGTGAAATTCGACATCATCGCTGGTGAGAACCGTCAGGGTAAGGATAAGATCGCCCGCGACTCCGGAAATTGCCGCTCCCAGAGTGGTACAACCCAGCGTATCAAAAGGCAGGGCTTTGCAGACTGCCTCCGCCGTTCCCGATTGGATAAAATCCAGGCAGCAAAACAGAAGCCCTACGGTGTTTTTCAGAAGATTACCCTGGCTCCGCAGTTGTTCCTGAATCTCCCGAACCGCGGCGTCCGTGTCCTCAATCTCGAAAGTATGGGCTGTCAACATTCGTATCATGAATATACCCCTCGCAAACAAAGCCCGCTGCAATTTACGGTACTACTTACGGTACAACCATTACCCCGGTTTGACAATGGACTTGTTCGATAACCCGGCTGGTTATCTGCCGGCCAAAGGTCAGCTTGCATGTCCTGCAAAATGTGGAGCATTTTGCGGCTTTCAAGCGGTTGTCGGCAAACCTTTGGTTCGACAGAAACTGAAGTTTCTGAACAACTCCGGGGAACCTCCTCAACTCTATGGCGTATACGGTCCGCCGGAAAGATCCCTGAACACATAAAACCGCAGCCCCAGTTCCCGCGCGGTTCGCAACGTATACTCAAGCCGCGCCGGCTTAATTCCCCATCCGGCCTCATCCGAAATGTCATGACTGGTAAAGGGCACAATTCCGCCGCCGATAAATTTCGCCGCA
Source organism: Treponema sp. (assembly GCA_031276615.1). GTDB lineage: Bacteria > Spirochaetota > Spirochaetia > Treponematales > Breznakiellaceae > JAISAK01. The sequence continues at coordinate 1,528 of JAISND010000197.1, forward strand.
AGGAGCATCAGCCCAATCTCGCGCTCAAAATCCCCGTCTTCCCCGTAAATGATATTGTCGATGGCCTTGGAGACGATGTATCCGCCGGCGGCGGATTCCGCGTCGTACAGCCGGAACTTCACCCCGTAGCCGCGGGTTGTTTTAAACACGGGCCTGAGGGCCTCCCTCATCCAGGGCCGGGAGAAGCCGAAGGGAAACGCGAAGGAAGAAAAACGTATGCCCGCCCCGCGGAATTTTTCCGCGGCGTCCAGGGTTTCGCTGTCAAAGACAGCGCGGGATACCCTGGTCAGATCCTGGTGGTGGGCGCTGTGATAGCCGATATCGTGCCCGCGGCTGAGGGCTTCGGCGCAGAAAGCGGCAAGCCCTTCCCCGTCCGCGGCGGTACCCTCCGCGCCGCCCGCTTCGTCCGCGGCAAGTTCGCCCTGTATAAAAAAAGTAACCCTGGCGCCGAACCTGTCAAACAGATCGAAATACCGCCGCCAGGACTTCCGGTAATCGTCGTCGAAGGAGAGGAGCAGGCCCGTTTCGCCGGGGGAAGCACGGCCCTCCGCCGAACCCTGCCCGGCCGGATCGCCTGAGAGCCGGGGATTCCAGAACAGTTCACCGTCCCTTGCCGTCCCGCCCGCGGAATCTTCCGCGCTGAAGGAAACCCTGAGAAAGCCTTCCCCGTTTCCGCCGGCTTCCGCGGCAGCGGCAAGATCGTACACAACGGAAACATCGGCGTCCCTGTCCCGGTACCTGCCCCTGACGACAATTCCGTTTTCTTCGTCAAACTGAAAAAATTTTTCAACCAGGGGGGAATTCGCCCGGATAAAACCGAGCGCCCGTTCAAAGGGATCGCGCGTTTCCTCCGGCGGCGCCGGTTCCGGCCGCGCCTCCGCCGGCACGGGCTCTCCGGAAACGCGGGGAAAAGCCCGGCTTGCGCAGGACAGGAGGAAAACAGCCGAAAGGGCGGAAAGAAATGTAAAGGCGTATTTCATTTAACCCCGTTCCGTGCTATGATACCACATATGAAAGCCCTGGATACACTCTTTCTTTCCCTCAGGGAAGCCCAGACGCGGCTTGCCCTGGAAAACCGCGCCGCCAAGGACAGGGCGCTCCACGCGGCGGCCGGGGCTATCGACAAAGACCGCGCCGCCATACTTGCCGCCAACGCCCGCGATGTCGAAAAGGCCAGGGCCGGCGGAATGCGCGAAAGCCTCGTAGACCGCCTGTTTCTCGACGACAGCCGGATCGACGGAATCATCGAAGGAACGGAAACCGTTATACGCCAGGAAGATCCCGCCGGCCGCGCGCGGCGGGGCTGGACCCTGCCCAACGGCCTCAAAATCGAGGAAGTCACCGTGCCTCTGGGCGTTGCGGCGGTCATCTACGAATCCCGTCCCAACGTAACCGCCGACTGCGCGGCGCTCGCCTACAAGGCGGGCTGTTCCATTTTGCTCCGCGGCTCTTCCTCCGCGCTGGAATCGAACAGGGCGCTGGTAAAGGCGATTAAGGCCGGCCTTGAAGCGGGAGGCGGGGTGGCCGGCGCCGTCGCGCTGGCGGATTCGGGAAGCCGTGACGAGGTTGACGAAATTCTCGGGGCCAGGGGTTTTATCGACGTGGTCCTGCCCCGGGGCGGCAGGGATCTGATACGGCACGTGGTGGAGCATGCCCGGGTTCCGGTAATTGAAACCGGCGAAGGCAACTGTCACATCTACGTTGAGCCCGGCGTCGATACGGATCAGGCAATCGGGATCATCGCCAACGCGAAACTTCAGAAACCCGGCGCCTGCAACGCCGTGGAAACCCTGCTGGTACACCGGGACGCGGCCGCCGCGCTACTGCCTCTTCTTGCCGCGCGGTTCGCGGGAAAGGCGGAACTCCGCTGCGACGCCGTTTCAAAGGCGCTTGTTGAGGGGGGAAGCCTCCCCCCTGGCCTGATACTCAGGGCCGCGGGCGAAGAGGACTGGTCAACGGAATTCCTCGATTACATTCTCGCGGTAAAGGTGGTTGCTTCCCTCGTTGAGGCCATCGATCACATTAACCGCTACGGCACAAAACATTCCGAGGCCATCCTTACCAACAACCTCAAATCCGCGGAAGAATTCAGGCGCCGGGTGGACGCGGCCTGCGTGTATGTCAACGCCTCCACCCGATTTACCGACGGCGGCGAATTCGGCTTCGGCGCGGAACTGGGGATCAGCACCCAGAAGTTCCACGCCCGGGGGCCCATGGGCCTTGAAGCCCTCACCACAATCAAGTATCTTATAAGCGGCTCAGGACAAATACGGCAATAACTGAGGCTGTTTCAAAATCCGGCGGTCCGGCG
>JAISND010000172.1 GCA_031276615.1 Treponema sp.
TTTGGGTTTACGGGACGTGAAATGGTAAGATACTGGCTGATGTTTTTTATCACCTGGGATCTGAACACCCCCGTACCGCTGAGCAGAATCCGCAGGGGCTGGCCTTCGCTTATCTTCCGTGAGCTGGAAATTCCGTTTTTAACGCGGGGCTTTTCCATCTCGATTTTTTTGCGGTAATCGTAAAGTTTCGAAAGGAAATCCTGGGTTCCCGTTTCTTCAGCTTCACCGGACATTCGCGTATTTTTGACCAGGGAACGTATGCAGACATCAAGCTGATTCTGGGACCAGAAAAGGGAACCGGGATCTTCAATATTGCATTTAAGGGCCAGACGCCTTAAAAGTTCTATTTCCCTGAAACTGAAACCGGCGTCTTTTCCTTTCGCGTAAAACTGTATCCAGGAGCCGGACTTTTCCTTTTTGGATCGGGAAAGAAACAGTACCGCAAGTCCCAGCGCCACTACCACAACCACAAGCGTAAACAAGGGCAACCTCAATTCCCAAATTTTTCAGGGCGGCGCGGTTCCGGAATATCAAAGGCCGGAACCGGCCCGGTATTACGGAAGCCTGTCCATAGGTGACCGCGTTATAGACAAACTCCGGATAATAACTATATCGTATTCCGTGAACCATGTCAAAAGGAGTCCCGTGAAGGCATTTATAGAACCCCTCATCCTCTACGCGATTCTCTTTCTCCCCTCCGGACAGTCCGGCGCCGGGGATTTTGTCACATTTTCGGCAGCCGGTGAAGTTTTCAGGATAGTTCTCTATAATATTCCCTCCCTTGCCCTTGTCTGGTACCTTCTCCTTAAAGTCAGAAGTCTGAAAGCCTGGGGCGTCGGACTCCCCCGCAGGGAAGACCTTGCCGCGGGACTCCTTGCCCTCCCCTCCCTTGTCCTTACGGGTTTTGTCATAGCCGCCGTTTCACCCCTCTTTCAGAACATCCCCGAAGGCCCCCGTCTTGCGCCGCCTTCGGACGTTTCGGGCTGGCTGATTCTCGTTGTTTCCTGCATAAGCACCGGCTACCTGGAAGAGAGTTTTTTCCGTTTTTACCTTCTTTCCCGGCGGGACGAATTCGGGCTGAGCGCCGCCGCCGCCGCCTTTGTCTCGGTCGCTTCCTTCGCTTTCTGCCATGTGTATGAGGGCCCCTGGGGTTTCCTCAACGCGGTTCTGGCGGGAAGCGTGCTTTCTTTTCTTTTTTTGCGCTACCGCGCCCTTCACGGCCTGGCTTTTGCCCACGGGCTTTACAATACGCTTGTCTATGTTTTCAGCCTGTTCTGAGTGGGTTCATTCGCGGACGGGTTTTTATGCAAACCCCTGGCAGTTTGCTGCACTTTGCGCATAAATAGTCATGCAAAAGATCAACAAGTGCAACAGGCTGCTAGATTTCCAGGCTCCCCGTTATGCCGTTTCTGTCAAAGGCCAGCCATCGGAGGCCGCGGCCGACTATCGGCATTTCACCTAACGACGGTATGTAAAACGGAATCGAATTGTCGTATTGCAGGCTGTCCCCTGTTCCGGACAGATCCGCGTTTGTTGTACGGGCGGAAAAATTATGGACGCAGAGCACTCCCCCGCCCCTGCTGTCAGGCCCCCGAAGCAGGGCAAAAAACTCCCGGCCGGTCTGCAGGACATGGCAGGGAATATCCGGACAGAAGGCTTCTTCGGCGGAACGAAAATCAAGAAGTTTCTTGAAGCCCCGGTAGACAAGGCTGCGGAAACTTCCGTTTCTTGACAGTTCTTTTTCTACGGTGTCCAGGGCAGGTTTTTCCCGGTTGATCGCCCGGTTGTAACCAAGCTTTTCCGGACCTTCCCTCCAGGCGCGGGAACCGATCCAGCTATGAAAGTACACTGCCGGAAGACCCGGCAGGGCCAGGGCTGTCGCATAACTGGTCAAAAAAGCCCGCGCCTGCGCTTCGGCCCCGCCGATGCTTTCAGGCGCGACCATGTCCGCCCAGGAACAGTTGAGTTCATAGGGGACGGGGCCGGCGGGGCTGCTCTTCATCGAAACGAGGGCGCCCCGTTTTTTCGCATCCTCCAGGGTCTTGGCAAAATCCGCGTCGTCAACAAGGCCCTTTGCCGGCGTCAGGCCGACCCCGTCGTGGCTTGCGAGGAAATTGAGGAAACAGTTTCCCGCCGGAAGCGGCGGCAGCGCGGCGGCCCAGTCCCGCAGGGGTCCCGCATCACCCGAAATTGCCGCGTGCAGGACAAGGGGCGGCAGGGCAAAGTTGTACACCAGATGGGCCTCGGGCCCGTCCGGCGCTCCGGTCTCCGCGGCGGAAAGTCCCCTGCCCGCTTCGCGCCCCGCCGGGTTTCCTTCTGCCGCGCCGCCGAAGTAGGAAATGTTTTCCCTGTGGGGGACATTGGTCTCGGTGAGGAGCAGCATGTCGAGTTTGAGGTAATCGATGATCGCGCGGAAAAGTTTTACCATCGCGTGGGTTTTGGGGTGGTGCAGGCAGGGAGTTCCGTCCTCCTTCCAGAGGTAGGCAATGGCGTCGAGCCTGAGCATTCTGCCGCCCCGCCGGCCGTACTCCAGAAAGATCCGGATGAATTCAAGGAAAACTTCGGGCCGGGAAAAATCATAATCCGCCTGATCCGCGCTGAAGGTCGTCCACACCCAGACTTTGGAGCCGTCCTTTTTTTCAAAGGGCGAAAGCAACGGGTGGGTACGGGGGCGCGTTACCGTTGAATAATCGTAACCGGCGGGCCGGGTTATGTACCAGTTCCGGCAAGGCCCTTCGCCTTCAAGGAATTTCCTGAACCATTCGCTTTTGACGCTTCCGTGGTTGATGACAAAATCAAAAGCCATCCTGAAGGATTCCCCCAGCCGCCCGATGTCCTCCCATGTCCCCAGGCGGGGATCCACCTGACGGTAATCAATGACCGAAAACCCGTCGTCCGAGGAATAGGGATGAAAGGGAAGTATGTGGAGGTAGGAAAAGGCTCCTTCGTTCCGGGAGCCTAAAAAACGTTCAAGCCGGGAAAGGGCGCTTTCCCGCGGCCGATCCCCGGCGGCAGCCGGAGAGGCCGCGTCCGAAACGGCAGGCGCCGGGAGCATGTCCCCGTAACAAATCAACAAGGCGTCCCGGCCGGTAATTTTTCCGGAACCGGATTCCCCGGAGACCGGTTTTACGTGTTCCGCATGGGATTGAAGAATTTCAAAAAGTTCGGGCAGAATACCCGCGGCATTCTCCCGGCCGTACATGAATTCAACAAGATTCTCTATTCTGTCCTTCATGCCTGCCTCCGTCCATCATCAGTAAATCCGGGGTTCTCCCGAAACCATGCGGCAGCCGCGATGCCGTTCATCCGAACTTTCAAAACGAATATTTAATCCCGGCCTTGATAAAACTGTTTTGCCAGTAACTTCCAAGCGCGCTTTCTTCCCTGCCCGCGAAAACGCCCGCGGAAAATTCGGCGCTTATGTCTTTGATTATCCAGACTATGCCCGGAATGATGTAGCAGCCCCGGTCCTCGATATCCCAGATATTTGTCACCCTGCATTCGAGATTGTCCTTGAGGAATTTTTTGGAAAGCCGCGCGGTTATCCGGGTAGAAGTCATATCGGTTCCCGCCTCGCAGTCAAGGACGGGATTATTGCCGATCCTGCCGTTCAGAAGCCGGACCGTTTCGTTGCACTGGATATTCGCGTTGATTCCCCAGACGATATCCCGGTCAAAACCAAGGGACCAGGCAAGGAAAGGATTCCTTACGGCGCCGTCGTCGCCCGCAAGATCCCCGGTGATGTGCGCCGCGAACTCGGCGCGCAGGTTAAAACCGAAGAGCACCTGGGCGTAATCAATGCCTATCTGGTGGTAACGGTTGTAATCCATTACCGGATCGGGCATGTCCAGGTTCTCCAGAAGGCCTGCGATACCGGACGGGGTAAGGCCGCCGCCCGCCGCAAAGTCCGCAATCATCTTGTCAACAAATGAATAGATTCCTTCAAAACTCCAGGAAGGCGTAAACAGGTTTCCAAAAAAATACTGGAATCCCAGGTCGGCAGGACCGATGGTGGCGGTATA
>JAISND010000213.1 GCA_031276615.1 Treponema sp.
GAAAGGTTATTCCCTGTCAACAGCTTCCCGGCTTGTAAGGGATTCGGCAAAGTAAAAACATGAAAGTGCTTGGCATTGAAACTTCCTGTGACGAATGCGCCGCCGCGGTGGTGGAGGACGGCAGGAAGGTGCTTTCCAGCGTGGTAGCCACCCAGATTCCCTTTCACGCGGCGTATAACGGCGTTGTGCCGGAAATCGCGAGCCGCAAGCATACCGAATGGATCTACGGGGTAACAAAGGAAGCGCTGGACAAAGCCGGCCTTGGGCCCGCCGATATTGAAGGGGTGGCCGCCGCCTCCCGGCCGGGGCTTCTGGGTTCCCTCCTGGTGGGCCTTACCTTTGCCAAGGCCTTCGCCTGGTCGCGGAGCCTCCCCTTTATCGCCGTTGATCACATGCTGGCCCATTTATACGCCTCGCGGCTTGAGCTTCCCTCCGCCGCGTCCGAAGCGAAGCCCGGCGGCGCGCCGGAGCGGGACGCGCCTTCCGGCGGAACCGCGGACTATCCTTTCCTGGGCCTCCTTGTGTCCGGGGGGCACACCATTATCTGCCGGGCGGACGATTTTGACGACATTACCGTTTTGGGGACTACCATAGACGACGCCGCGGGCGAGGCCTTTGACAAGGTGTCAAAACATTACGGCTTCGGTTACCCCGGCGGGGCGGTGATCGACAGGATGTCCCAAACCGGTGACAGCGGCGCCTTTCTCTTTCCCCTGCCGAATCTTTACAAGGGCGAACACCGCTATGACGTATCCTACTCGGGGCTGAAAACCGCGGTGATAAACCAGCTTGAGCAATTCCGGGGAAAGAGCAATCCCGCGGGGACGGCGCCGCGGAAAGAGGACATTGCCGCCTCTTTCCAGAAAACCGCGGTGGACATACTTTTGCGGGCCCTCTTCAACGCCTCGGAGGACACGGGCCTCAAAACCATTGTCGCGGGCGGCGGGGTGGCCGCCAATTCGTACCTCCGCGCCCGGCTTGCCGGACGGAAGGATCTCCGCTGCATCTTCCCCCCCGCCGAGTTCTGCGGGGATAACGGCGCCATGATAGCCGGTATCGGCTACCGGCACCTTGCCCGGGCCGAGACTTCGCCCTTCAGCGTCAACGCCGCGGCGCGGGTATGCGGGTTCAAGCGAAGGTACCCGTGAAGCTGACCGTGCTTGGCTCGGGCACCTCCCACGGCGTCCCGGTACTGGGCTGCGCCTGCCCTGTCTGCCGTTCTTCCGATCCCAGGGATCAGCGAACCCGGGCCTCCCTTTTTATTGAGGGCAGGCAGGGGGAAGCCCTTGTTATCGACACGGGGCCGGAATTCCGGCTTCAGGCGATTCGGGCGGGTATAACACGGCTCGACGCGGCGCTTCTTACCCACGCCCACGCGGATCACATTCACGGCCTTGACGACGTACGGCCCCTCAGCAGGAACAGCCCCCTTCAGGTCTACGGCAACAGGGTAACTCTTGATGAGCTTAAGGAGCGTTTTTCCTATGTTTTCAGGGAAACCCAGCGGGGCGGGGGGAAACCTCGCCTTATCCTTTCCGAGGCTTCCGGGCCTTTTACGATAGGCGGCCTCCGGGTCATTCCCGTTCCGGTAAAACACGGGGTCCTCGATATTCTCGGCTGGCGGATTGACGAGAGCGGCGACGCGGGCGGCGCTTCCGTCAGCGCGGTATACCTTACCGATACCAGCGCCGTACCGGCCTCCTCCGCGGCGCTTGCCGGCAGGCCCGATACGCTTGTCATAGGCGGCCTTCGCGTCCGGCCCCACGAGACCCACTTTTCATTTGAACAGGCTATGGATACGGCTTCCCGGTTAGGGGCAAAACAGGTCTTTTTGACCCATATCTGCCATGATTACAGCCACAAGGAAATTACGGATTATTGCCGGAATTACCTTAAAGCGGGGAAAATAGAGGGTGTTTCCATGGAACCGGCCTATGACGGCCTGGAAATCAGACTTTCCTGGTAATAAAATCGCTTTTCAGGCAGCGGGCGCAGATTTTAAGGGTTACCGTGGTTCCCCCGATTTCAGTCTTTACCTTTACAAGATTGGGCTTCCAGGTACGGCGCACACGATTTTTGGCATGGCTTACCGTATTTCCGGTAACCGTATGTTTTCCGCAGATGTCGCAGGTCCGTGACATAGCATTCCTTCCTTAAACGTCCCAAGGATTCCCCCAGGGCAGACAAAAAATAACCCCGAAGGGCAAACAATCATCGGTTCTTCATATTAGCGGAAAGACAAAAAAAAGTAAAGGGTATCTGGTTCCGGCAAAAACACAGGTTAAAAACTCAAAACAATATACTTTGCTCTGGGAGCCATTGCCTGGCCGGGGGCTAGACGGTCGTGAACGTTTTAACGCACGCTTTGGCGTGACGTTTTCTCTCTCACGCCGTGCGCCCCCGGCCAGGCAATGGCTCCCGGGGTACAGGCTTTTGTCCCGAGTATTTCTTTCATGTTTTTGCCGGCTCGGGACAGACAGGAAGAAGCCAAGGTACGAACCGAAGGCGGGGAATTCCAGAGTCGTTCACGGCGGGTCTGGCGCCCGTTACCAAAAAACCCTTCCCCTGAAAGGGGAAGGGAGGTAATAATCCCGCCATTCACCGGGATTATACAGGGTCGAATAAACGCCCTAAAGTAGATGATGGCTACTCCTGCAATATAGCATGGTTTCAGAAAAAAAGCAAGAAAAAATGAAAAAAACATGGAAATCCGGAAACCGGTTGTGGTATACTTGTACCATTACAAGGAGGAACCCATGCCCGAGCCCGCCAGGAGAGATCCCAATGCCCCCAAATTTCTTGAAATTACCGTCAAGGACAGCGGCGGTAAAGTCTGGTCTACCATCTACGCCCAGGCCAAAGACTTTTCCACCGGATCAATCGGCTACTACGCTTCCGATAAGGTCACCAACCCCGAAAGCGCCGAGCGGTATCAATGCAGCCTGAGTTTTACCCTTATCGGGTCAAAGCCGGGGAAGTGAAGCCCTAACGGCTCACAAGTTCCACCCGGTTTCTGCCGAGATCCTTGGCCCTGCGAAGGGCGCCGTCGGCGGCAAAAATAAGGCTCTCGGCTTTTTTCGCGTGGGTGGGGGCAACCGCAATGCCAATACTGGTACCTATATTAATGGCAATATTTTCGCCGGAGCCGGGAGTTTTGGGAACCTGAATTTGCCGTTTAAGCACGCTTGTCCTGATTCTTTCCGCAACCTGAAAGGCATCGTTTGTATCCGTGTCCGGAAGGAGAATGGCATACTCGTCGCCGGAAAGGCGCGCGGCAATATCCCCTGAACGCATAACGGAACGGAGGATGTCCGCCACGGCAATGATTACCAGATCGCCTGCCCTGGAGCCGTGACGTTCATTGATTGCGTGTACCTTGTCCAGGTCCATCATCACAAGCGACATTTTCCGCAGGCCGACGGATCCCTGCTCAAAGCGATCTTTGAGGGACTCTTCAAGGAAGCGCCGGTTGTAAAGGCCGGTAAGCTCGTCGGTAATGGCCCGGCGGCGGGCGGTTTCGCCCCACCGTATAAGATCGCTGTAATGCCGGGAAGATTGATCCAGCCACTGGTTTTGGACGGCGCTGATGGCCCTGAGTATTTTAACCCCAATCATGGGGTGTTCAAAGACAAGGCGGTAAAAATCAATACCCTGGAGCACCATCATCTCGACATCCGTTTTCGCGGTAAGGGTTGCCGAGCGGGGTTCATGGGCGATAATGCACATCTCGCCGAAAAAATCGCCGGGTTTTATATCAAACATCCAGCGCTGGGTTCCGTCGGACTGGGACACGAAGGCGCTTAAAGCGCCCGAAAGGAGGATAAACATATCTTCACCGTCGTCCCCTTCCTTAAATACCGCGGCGCCCTTTTTTACCCTCATGCGTTCAAGAAAGGCGGTTACGGCGTTGAATTCCAGTTCGCTCAAATTCGAGA
>JAISND010000267.1 GCA_031276615.1 Treponema sp.
CAGGGGGTTTCCGAGACAGGTGTACTTATCTGGAACTCGCAGCCGGCCGCGCCGTACCATGTCTGGATGGGGGTGTCGATGCTTATGGTACGGCCGGAGGAGGCGGCGAGGAGGGTAGGCGCCGTGGGTTTCCAGGTACCGTAACCGGAGGTGTCTACCGATAATCCTCCGGCGTTCGGGGCGTATTCAACCGATTCTTCTCCGCAAAGGTTGGCCGCTTTTATGCGGACACGCCAGGCGGCAAGGTCTGACGCCTCGGGGTATCCGTCCGCGGCACGGTCAAATTCGTAGACGAAATCGCTTCCCTGTACCTGAAAAGTCTGCCATGCACCGTCGGCCGCTTTTTTGATTTCCACCCTGATATGCTTTATGCCATTTTTAAGCCCGTCACCCAGGGGGTCCCAGGTGATGTGGATGGTGTCCTTGCCGGCGGCCGCCCTGATGCCGGTCACGTTATCGGGACGGCCGACATCGGCACTCGAGCCGTCCGCCAGTTTGTCGAGACGGTTGTTCGCGACGTTGCCGGCATACTCGGCGCCGGCGGCGAAATCATAGGAAGCGTTTTTATACCTTGACCTGTCAACGGCGGCATCGCCGACGGTTATCCAGGAAGTAGTAAACAGGTCTTTTTCCGCACTAAAAGTTGTTGACAGGGCCAGCGCCGGGGCGATAAAACCGGATATGCCCATATCAATATTTCTGAACGTTCCGGGGGGTATGTATGTTTCGGATGTACCGGTGATTTTGTATTTTTTCCCGGTAAAATATCGGTACAGGATGTCGGACAGTTGTCTCGCGGGCGCGTCGGTATAGATATACTCGGCGGCGAAAGTGTATTCTTCGGTACCGGAACCGGATATGATAGAGGCGTCGGCAGCACGGTACCAGGCATCGGCACGTATCGACAACTGGTACAGGTTCGCGTCCCCGGTGCCGGCGTTTTTTACCCGGACCGAGGCTTGTCTGGTCATGAACTCGGCGCGGTCGATAGCGATGCCGGCGTCCCAGTCCTCCGCCACCGCATGGTTTTGGGTATATAACAGCGTTGTCTTTTGTGACCGCCTGAAGTCCGCTTCGCCGTTGTATTTTTTGACGGTTTCCGCGTAGCCTGAGGCAAAATCCTGATAAACCTGGCCTTCCAGGGACTCTATGGCAGGCGTGGCGTCAAAGGGATAATATACCCCTGGCTGTAACACAACGGGAGATGGGGACCCATCCGGGTTATAGCCGCCGCCTGAAAAATACACCAGCTCGTTCTTTTTTTCGACGATTGGATTGTAGTGTATTCTGACGGCGGTATACGTTTTATTCTGACGGGTAATGGACGCGCCGGCCAGGATACCGCCCTGGTCCAGCGCCGGCGGGGAAGAAGGGATAGTGGAGTAATCGAAAAGGGCGAGATGTCCGGACGCGTCAAAATAAAAGCTGTATCCGTATTGAAAAAGCAGCGCGTCCAAAACCGCCAGGTAAGCAGTGTTTTTGTCGATGATGAAGGCCTGCATCGCTGTCTGGGGAAGTGTAGTATCGGAAGAAATGGCGACGCCGCAATCCTGGCACAGTTTTTGTACCACCGCTGCCACGGTGGTATCTATCAGGGCGATTTCGCCGGCCGTTTTCTTATTCAGCTTATAGGTATTGTCCTTGACGGTAACATTGATTCTTTTTACCGGCAGGGGAGTGCCATCGTCTTCCCAGCTTAGATCCGCGTTACAGACACCGGTAAAAAGAACGGCGTCGTCATTTTTAATTGTCGCGGAAATATCAGAGTGGAGGGCGAGCAGCGCGAAAAGATCCGGTTCGTATATAATGGCGCATACCGCGGACTGCTCGACGTGTTGCAGGTTTTCATTGCAGACAGATCGGGTAAGGGAAAGATCAGCGGGGACCGTGGAGATGGCGGCACTTTCGGCCGATAATTCAAGAGTTATCATGTCCTGTTCTCTTACGAAGGAAGCGGCGCGAGGCGGCCGCCGGTGATGCCGCCCGCGATTCCATTGTATATTTCCGCCACGAGGTCGTCTTTCTTGATGACGCTTCCTTCGACGTTTACCGTCACGTGTATGACGGTTCCCCCGCCGTTTTCGGAAGTTGCCGTTCCGCCGCCCCCAATCAGGGCATAATCACCGCGCCGGATCCCCTCGTTAAAGGTACGGGGAATAATGCCTTCTCCCTGATGCACCACGGCCGTCATATTTCGGGGTACATAGGGGGTACCGGTATCAAAGCCGAAAAGTCCTTTCATGGCGCCGTAAAGGCCCCCGGTTATCAGATTGAGCCCGGCATCCGCCCAGTTTCCCTGTACCGCGTCGGCTATCGCCGAAACGGTCCCCGTGGTCATCGGGTCAAGCGCGTTGGCGACGATTATCCCAACGGCCGCCGGGCCTTCCTTCTTGACGTTATCCACCAGTTTCCTCTGATCTTCGGTAAGTACCGCGTCGGTATTTTTTTCTATGTCCTCGAGGATTTTTTTCATTTCTTCGTTGATAGTAATCAGCTCTTCATTGGCGGTTTTCGCGTAAGCCTCGGCCCCGGCGGTATATTCGGCGCGGCTTATTAGTCCCAGTTCGTATTGGGCGCGCAGGGAATCTATCTGGGCGGACAACTCGTCCCGCACACGTTCTTTTTGCCGTTCGTACAGGGCGGTAATGCGTTCTTTCTGCTTTTCCATTTCCCGGGCCATCTCTTCGGCCTCTTCCCCGATCTTTTCCAGATATTCCAGTTTTTCGATCTCCACAAAGGGGATTTGGTTTAACGCGTCGATAATGCCGTTCATGACACCGATTATAACATTGCCCAGTGGATATATGACGTTGTTGTAAAGCCATTCGAACGCCTGTCCGAGCATTCTTAAAGGTTCCAATACCACCCTGGAGACGAGACGGTTAAAAGAGGTCGCTATAACACCCAGGCCGGCAAAGACAGAGGCGACGCCGCCCACGATCTCGCCGACTTCCTCAAGGGGATCGGAGAATTCGGCCAGGGCCCGGTTTATCATGGGGCCGACTTTTTCAAATGCTTTGTTGACAATGGTATTGGCCCAGTTTACAGTTTTTTTTGCGTTTTCCAGTTCCATGGTGGCGTCAACGAGAGCTTTCAACAGGGCGAGCCATGCGCCCGCGGCGACGGAGGCGCCCCCTGCCGCGTTCTGCATAGCGCCGCCGGCTGCCTGGGCGCCCTGTGAGGCTCCCTGCATAGCGGCGCCGAATTTACTGAACAGTTCACCCAACTGGGTGCCGCTCGACTGCGACATGAATTCCGCCGCGATAAATTGCGCGCTGCCACCTTTCCCGTTTTCCACCCGGCGGCGGGCCTGTTCCCGCCGGTACTCCCATTCCTTTTTGAAGTTTTCCATTTGGAGACTGTGGACTTCCATAACAGCGTCCCGTTCGGCATTCCGTGCGCGTTCCGCCTCCTTGATCCGGGTGTCGGTTATCTGTTTGTCGAACGATTCTTCTGTGTCCGCACGCATGGCGGCGTACCGTTCGCGGATGGCCAGTATCTCCGCCTCCGAACCCGCCGCGGCGATGACGCGCTGCGCCTCAAGGGTGTTAATTTTTTCTAGTTCAGCCGCTTTTTCATATTCGAGGTTATCGACCTGGGTTTCACTTAGATCTCGCAGGCGTTTTTCTTCCTCCCGCCGCAGCGCTTCCGCTATTTCGGTGCGCTTTGCGGCGTAGACAGACTCGATCTCTTTTATGTAGCGGGCATTTAATGGGCCAATTCCATTTATCTCTGCTTCATTTTTCCGTATTTGCAATTCAACATTAATGGTGGCAAAAGGATCAATAGATTGTTCCGCCTGAAACTTTTCGTACTCCTTCGCCCAGGACTCTTTCCATTTTGTGGCTTTGTCGTCAAGGGCCCGTTTGGCGTCGTCGGCGGTTTCCGTCAGCTTTTTCAGATCCTCGGTAAGCAGCCGGATAATCTGATTGAGCTGGGTTTTTTCGGTGTCCGTTGCCCCCAGGTCGGCCAGGAACCGTTTCGCCGTCGCGAGTTGTTCGTTTATCTTTTGTATCTTCCCCGCCTGTGTATCGCCGAACATGGCGTTGATCCAGTCGGCGCGGCGATCGTCCAGGAGCTTGTAGAGGCCGTCAAGTTGCTTCGTTTCCCGCTGAAAATCCTCAGGGGAAATGATCCGGAAGGGCTTCGCCCGAAACGCTTCCGTTTGGGCGATGGCGTTCCTAATTTCCTCGTCGGTTTTGTTTTGCATGGACTGGATATACTGGTCAACGGCTTCGGCCGATTTTTCCAGGGCCTCTTTCTGTTCCACCTGTTTCAGGGCAAGTTCTCCGGCCGCTTCCGCCGCCTTTTGCTGGGACGCGGCATAGGCGACGGCGGCCACGGTTGCGGCGCCGGCCGCCACGATACCGGCGAGGAGCAGCGGGTTACCGACGGCCATGGCGGCGTTGAGCCCCGTCTGGGCCGCGTATTGCAGCCAGGTTTTTACGGTGAGGACGGTTTGTTTTACCGCCAGAACCGTCAAATAACCGGTCAGCGCCACGACCGCCCCGGCCAGGATGCCCTTGGCCAGAGGGCTGTCGTTGATGGCGTTGGTGAGCGCCGTCAGGATACCGACCACCGCTACCGCCGCGGGCAGCAGCATATCCCCGAAGGACGCCGCCAGGGAAGAAACCGATTCCCGGAGCCCTTCCTGCATGGCCGCCAGACTCTTTGAGCTCAGTTCCATGCCCCCGAAGTACCGGCCCCCCTCTGCGGTCAGCCGTTCCAGGGCGGTGCTAAAATCCTCAAAACTGACTTTTCCCTGGCTGACCATATCGATCACTTCATTCTTAGTGGCGCCAAAACCTTGGCCCAGTTCATCCAGAATGGGTATCCCCTGATCGATGTAGGTGTTGAGGGTTTCCATGTCCACCCTGCCCTTGGCGGCTCCTTTGGAAAAGGCGTTGACGTAACTGCTGAACCGCTGCGCGTTCCCTTGGGAAAGGTCGCCGAACCGGGTGAGGTGCTCGTTGATTTGGCTGAGGGGCACATCGGCGGACAACAGGACCTTTGCCGCCTGCTGGGTGGTTTCCAGGTTAAAGGGGGTTTTATCGTTGAACGCTTTAAGCCGGTTAAAGAGGCCGGCGCCGGCTTCCATGTCCCCCAGGAGGATCCCCAGTTCGTTGCGGGCGGTTTGGAAAGCGTCCGCCTGGGCAAGGGCGAAGGCGCCCAGGTTCTTTGCTATGTCCAGCCCTTTGAGCAGGACGGCAACGGACGCGGTTTGTCTGATGGCGCCGGACAGCCGGTTGAACGCATCAACCCCACCGCCGGTTTCCTGTTCCGTCCGGGAGATTTCCCCCGAGAGGTTCTGGTACTGTTTGACAAGGTTTTGTATTTCCTTCGATTCGGGTCTCAAACCCCCGTCGACCAGGGCGGTGATTCCCTGCCGGAGCGCCGCCTGCTGCTGTTTGAGGGTATTCAGGGAACCACCGAAAAGGTTTGCCTGGGTCGCGGCGGTTTTGACGGCTGCGTCCATCTTTTTTACTTCCGCGGCCAGGGACCGGGTTTCGGGCGCCAATGCCTTTGCTTCCGCGGCAAGCTCTTTTATGGATGTAGACATGCCCCGGACATTTTCCTGAGCTTCGGCTACAAGGGCCTTTATGCGTATCTCAAGGGTGTTTTTGTCCGCCACGTCTTTTTTCGTACTCCCGGTATTCCCAGCGCCGCTGTTCCGCCTTAAGCGTCCTTAAAATTACAAAAATCTCCCAGGGCCATTCCGCCCAGCCTCCGTCGAAAGGCGCCCCTAAAAGTTCCGTGTTACCATACAACTCCATCGCTTCCCAGAAAAAATCGTTGACATACTTTCCGACCTCCCCGATGGGTACCTGTATTTCCCGGCCCTGTTCGTCGGCGACGCCGGTTGCCACCGGCAGCCACTCCCGCCCTTTCCGCACCTTCGCGGCGTGCTTACCGGCCCGGTACAGCCGGTAAGCGATCATCAGTTTTTTTCAGGGGACTCTTTTTTGAATTCGTCCTGAAAATGACTCCCGATTTCCTCGACCAGGCCGTAGAGTTCCACCGGAGCGGCAAGGAGATCCTCGGCGGAGATCACCTGTTTTCCGTCAATCTTGAGGTTTGTGATAACCGGCTTTATCTTGCGGATAGCCGCCTCTTTGTCGAACAGCGACATTTCCCCGGACCCGCCGGTAGGATTGCCGTCTTTATCGTACTCAAACCTGATGGTATTTCTTCCTATGATCTGCTTACGAAGGCTGATGTTCAGGGCGGGATAGGTTACAACGATCTGTTCGTCTTCCGGCAGTTTCTTATTGCCGTTCCATTCGGGGACAAAGGTCCGGGTTTTGCTTACTGTAATTTCCATGAAAAACTCCTTACGCGGTGGCGACTATGTCGATAGAATACAACACCGGATCCTGCCCGGTGAGCCTGAACGAAAGATCCTGAGACTGGGCGCTTCCCAGGGAACCGCCGACTCCGGAACCGGAGGTGACGATCTGCGCGAACAGGAACAGGGCGGTTTCCCCGGGGAGGTCCGTATACCGGATATACCCGATGAAATAAATCGGAAGTCCGTCGGGGTTGCTGACCGTGACGGTACCGCTCGCGTCTTTCCGGACGAGCCGGAAGGTACGTCCCAGGGTTCCGTCCGGCTCATCGGATATACCTATTGTCGTGATGGTATTGATGGTACCCTGAAAATCCTTTTTCCCCATGCGGTACTTTTTCCATTCGCTGCCCAAGCGGGTCACGTCAATTTCATCCTGGGATACCGAGGCGGACCAGCCCGAGGCGTCCGCCTGGAGGGTTAGATTAAGAAGCTTTACCTTATCGCCGGCCTGCAGGATTTCCGATCCGCTTAGAGGGATGGCTTCGCCCACCCGGATACCCGCAGGGAAGAAACTCGGTGACCCGATAGCCGTAATAAGATAAATCCCCTTTCCGGCGGTCGTGCCCGTGGGGGAACTGGCAAGCGCGCTGAGGGCGGCGGTTCCATCGCCGGTAAATTCGGCGCCGGTCTCCGCGGTAAATATCTGGCAGTCGTCGCCGATCAATTCATAGTTTTTTCGCGGCATAGATTACGCTCCTTATTTTGCCGGTTTGCCCGGCGTTTTGTTGTTGTCCGCTCCGGCGTTTGTTTCCGGCGCGGCCGCTGTTTCTTTCGCCTTCCCCGCTTCCGCGGCCGGCGCGTTTTCGGCACGGTAGGTTTTTCCCTCCCGCGTTTCGTATCTGGTTACATAGGTCATACCCAAACTCCTTCCGGTATGGTAATGGTGACGATCCGGTCGTCTTGGATTTCCTGGACTTCCGTCGAATCGGGGCTGTCAAAGAAACTGTCCTCCCCGCTGACGGTCTGGATGATCCGGGTGTCCGGTATGGCGGCGGCGGCTCCTTCCGCCGGTCCCGCCTCAAGGCGCAGGCCCGGTGAAGCCAGATACCGGTCCAGGGCTTCAATGGCGTCCAGGGCCTGTTCCATGCCGGTCATGCTTTCGGCGGTTCCGGCCACGGACACCCGGATGCGGAGTGTGCGGGCGGCGCGGGACGAAGGGGGCACGGCCCGGATGAAGGACTTGAGGAGGCTCACCTTGATCACCATACCCTTCTCGTCCACCGATGAAGGGGTTATCACTACCTTGGTGTGGAACTGTTCCGACACGACGTGCCGTTCAAGCTGGGCGGCGAAGGCCAGGAGCGCATTAAAACTGTTTAAGCTCAAGGCCGACCTCCTCGGTAATCAATGCCATTTCTTCCGCCGTAAGGTAGAAAAACGGCCGGGCGGGGATCTCCACCGATTTCTTCAGGTAATATGCCACAGGATAATCCCGAGAGTCCTTCGGCGGTTTCTTTCCTTTTTTCCAGTAGCGCATGGTCCGCCCCATGCGAAATATCGAAAAGCCATCCGCCTTGAGTCCTTTCAGGACATCGGTCGGGCTGTAGCCGTACCGGCGCTGTAACTGCCGTGTTTTTGGGCCAGGAATCCAGAGCCAGTTTTTATTTTTCGGCCTGATGACCCCGCCGTTGTTCTGGAGCCGGGCGTAGGGCTTGTTCGTGCCCACGCTTACCGTCCGTTCGTCGATATAGCTGAAGGTGATCGAATCCCGTAGACTCCCGGTATCCTGAAGCGGTTTTCCTTTACCACGGTACGCTACAGTGGCCGGCGCCAGGGGTTTCATACTCTGGCCTTTATGGATATGGCCCCGGATTATCTCCCTCGCCATGCCGCCTATGGTCTTCAGTTTCCTCGGATTTTGAAGGGCCTTTGAAAGATTATCCAGGGCTTTTATCGCGTCCATTAAAACCTCGTTTTTGTTTTCGGCGGAACTGCCACCGCGGCGACCGCAGGCTTCTCCGGTGCGGCGGTGTCGCCATCGGGGAAGGAACCGAACGCGGCGACGATGGTATTCTTCGCCTGTATCCGGTACTCCCTCCCCGCCTCCTCGTGACCCAGAGCTATATGGAGTTCGTACACCGTTTGCATCAACACAATTTCCCGGATCACCGGTTCGTCCAGGTTGAACCGTACCTGTAAATACTTCAGGATGGCCCCCGTGTAGATTTCCGCCCGGGATATGGCGTTCGTTACCGTGTCGGCGGACTTTTCCGAAAGCTGGTCATACAGATTCCGGCTGAGCCGCTTCCGTACCTCCTCCGCCGTGACGGGCGTCCCAAAAGGGGTAAAGGCTATCGTCTGCGGGGACGGGGCCGGAGCCGCGCCGTCAATGGGCAGTTCGTCTACCAGGGGCATCCGTCAGGTCCTTACGCGACCGCCACGGTCTGCCGGCACATCTTCGAGAGGGCCGGCGCGGGCAGGGGCTTGGAGGACGCCACAATCTTGACGCCGTCCGGATCCTTTGTTTCAACTGGCTTCGCGTAAAATGGCAGGGCTGCCAGGTTCGCGTCCAGGTCGTCCAGGGCGGCAAAAAAGAGCTTGCCGGTATGGCTTTTATCCAGGATCAGCGCCTGGTTATCCTCCAGGGTTTTGCTGGTTTCTTTGCTGCCGGGCAGACGATAGGTCAGTCCCTGGGCCTGGATTTTGTACTTGCCAAAAAGGGTCATGCCATCGGGATGCCACACCACCGGGGCGGAGAGCTTCGCGGCGACGAACTTGTTCACCAGGAACGAGTAGAGGCCGCTTCCCGTAAGGAAGACCACGTCTCCGGACGCGCCGGTGGCGGCTTGGGCCTGGTACAGTTCCTCAAGCCATATCTGGATTCCAGGGATGTCGGCGCCGGACAGGTTCACGGGTTTGAGAGTCTTGGGGGTTCCCAGTTCGATCTCACAGTTCCCACCGATGCCGTCCTTCGTGGCGTAGGGGTAGTTGATCTTCCCCGACAGCGACTGGCGGCTCATGGTCTCGATGGTCTCGGATACCCGATCCCGGAGCAGTTCTGTCTTTTCGGCGATGAACGCCCTGACGCTTTCCGTCTCCCCCATGGCGATAAGGTCGTTGATGTCCCTGGCGGAAATGAACACGCTGGGGGACACGGGGTCAACCTCAATGAGGGTCCGGGTAGTTTCCGTGGTATCCACGGGATATGAGGAACTTCCCCGGCGGACGAGGGGAATGGCGCCGGTCTCGGTTTTCACCTCTTCGACGCTGATGAAGGGCGACTGCTTCTGTTTCCGCGCCGAAGGCGGAAAGAGAAAATCCGTCATGGGCGTGTGGGGTTTGGGCAGTTCGCCCACGATGTCCGCGATGGACTTCTGGCTAAAGAAGAGAGTCAGCTTTCCAAACAGTTTAATCATAGTTACTCCTATATGAGGCGGTGGAATCAGCGCCGCCGTTCAATCGGACATTAACGCAACGTGTTAATGATTACTCTTATATGAGGCGGTGGAATCACCGCCTCCGTTTAAAATCTTCGCCGTTACAATCTGGCTTACGCCGCGATGGTGACGGTAGAAACCGCCGAGGTAACCGACGCCTCGGTGTTGTTGAGATGGCTGGTGGCCACGCAGTAGAAATATCTGGTTCCCGCGGTCGCGGTATCCACCGTGTAATTTTCCCCGGTGGCACCCTCGATGGCCGTGCCGCCGGAAGCGCTGGCACTGGTATTGCTGTACCACTGATAGGTGATGGTCTCCTCGTTTTGCGGGGCGACGAGGAAGGAGAGGGCGAGGGCTTCTCCCACGCTCACGGAATGGTCGCCGGTATTCGTCACGATGACCGGCGCCTCCGCGCTGGGGAGCGGATCGCCCAGGAGGTAGATGCCGGCCGTGCGGAGATCGTCCGCCACATTCGTGGTCGCGGGCGCCCCGTTGGCAAACACGACCTTGTTGTTGCGGATGGCGCCGTGTATGGCGGCGGCGGCCACCGCGCCGGAAGTTTGCGCTACGACGGGGTCCAGAAGGATGGCCGCCGGTTTTTCGGTAGTATAATTCACGGGCAGGGGCCGCCAGCCGTCCGCAGCCCGATAGAGAATCGTGCCGGACAGAAGGCGCTCAAGGCCGTTCGCGAGCCTTACGGCGCTTATGATGTGATGACCGCCTTCGAGGATCGACTCTTGCCTGGTGGTAACTTTTCCGATTGTTTTGTCCATGTTTTTTGCTCCCTGTGTAAAATGGTATAGGCCGCCGCCCTAAACGGCGGTAAGCATCTTCCGGCGGGCCGCGGCGTCCGGCTTGCCGGAGCTTTCCGCGGCGGCGGGGAAATCGCTTAAGGTAAGCGCCCCTGGTTCCACCGGCTTGGGAAGGGCGGAGACGATCTCCAGGAGCAGTTCCGTCCCGGAAGTTTTCCGTTTGCCGCCGGGGGCGGTTTCGTCGGAAAGCTCGATAACCTTCCCTTCGTCGAAGGCTCCGGGGAGTTCCAGAACTTTCCCCTGGAGCCCCTTGGGAATCTTCCCTTCCATGACGGCTCTGAGCCGTTCCCGGACCGCTTCCCGCTGTTTGCCCGCGGCTTCCGAAAGGGCCAGATCTTTGGCCTGGCTTTCGGCCTTGAGCCGCTCGTTCTCCTCGCGCAGTTTTTGCGCCTCTTCTTCGGTCATGCCGACCTCCTTGCTTTGATTTGCGGGATTACCCCCGGCGCCATCTGCCCCGGACCTTTCATCGGGGCTCGATTGAGGTCCGCTTCCGGCCCCGGGGGGTTCTCCCATATCGCTTGTTATAAAAGTTTTAGGCGGGGTGTCGGAGAGGTATAAACATTTCTCCGACGGTGAGGGGAACGCGCGGGCGCCGGAAGCCTCGGCGGCGGCGATACCCAGCGATTCTTTGACGGAAGAGACCAGGTCTTTGATGGCCGGAGCTTCCTGGCCGAGATAGGCAAGGTGTACCAGGTACATCTTGCCGTCGGTGGCCCGCTGTTTCGCCCGGATGGACACGTCAGGATAAAACCCTGCGTCTACCGCGTCCGCCAGGGCATCGTCTTCTTCGATTTCCGCGCTGAGACTTTTCGCGGTATCGTCGTAGGCGACGGATATCGCGTTCCCCAGCCGGGGGTCTTCCGGCCTCGGCCAATGGCCGAATACCACCGGCGCTTTCTTAACGTCGGTGAAGGTTTCCTCGATTTCTTTGAGGTCCCGCTCGGTGACGATCTGGGGATCATCTTTGGATCCGAATATGCCAACCCTGGCGACTTCCCTCTTGCGCGTTCTCATGGTTTCCAGGATAACGCCGAAACAGGGAAAGCTGCTCTAAAGGGGATAAAGAAACATGCTAGAGGGTAATAATGCCCCTCTGGGGCCTAGTAGTCATTATTTTCAATTATGTTTGAATATAGATTTTTTACCTGTGGATCTGCCAATAAAAGTTTAAATTTTTCAACTGCGCTTATTGTTCCGGTAAGCCAACGGACCTCGCTGTCA
>JAISND010000275.1 GCA_031276615.1 Treponema sp.
CCACTACTACATGGTCAACGCCCAGGCACCCAAGGCGCGGCAGGACGCGGCCTGGAAATTCATCGGCTTTATGCTGAGCCATGCCGAAGAATACCTTACCGAGGTAAGCCTTATCCAGCCCACCAAGGCCCTGTTCAATTCACCCGCCTACAAGAGCATGCCCTATTCCGATGTGTTCACCGGGGATTTCCAGCGCGGGCATATTGTGTACTACGGCGCCAACAGCGCGGAACTGCAAAGCCTGATCCGCGCGGCGGTTGAGTCGGTTATGCTTTCAGGCGAAACCCCCGAACGTGCCCTGGCCACCCTTAAAGCGGCGGCGCAGGAGCTGATTGACGAACGGTAATGAAAAAAAGAGTTTACAACGGCATCGAGAAGAAACAGGCCCGCTGGGGGTTTATCTTTGTAGTTCCCGCGATCCTTTTCTTTTCGGTGTTCAGCTTCTACCCGATACTGAACGCCCTGTTCACAAGTTTTTTTGACAAGCGGGTGCTGTCCCTGGCGGCCCCGCCCTTTACAGGTTTCGGAAACTACATGTACCTCTTTACCTCGCGCACGGCGGGTTTCTGGAATTCCCTGCGGGCGACCTTTGTGTTTACCCTGGGAACCTTCATTCCCCTTTTGGTGTTCAGCCTGATCTACGCGGTGTTTCTTACCCAGTTCACGGACCGGCGCGGGCGGGGATTCTTTCAAATTGCCTATTATACGCCGGCGGTACTTTCATCGGTGGTAGCCGCGGCAATCTGGATGCTGATGTTCGACCCCCGGGGACTTGCCAACCAGTGGATCAACACCCTGTTCAGGACGGCCGGGGTGGATCACCGGTGGCTTGCGGACAGCGTTATGGTGCAGGTCTCCACAATGATAGTCTATTTCTGGAAGTACATCGGCTATTTTGTGATTCTTTTTATTACGGGCCTCTCGGCGATTCCGCCGGCCATTTACGAAGCCGCAACCATCGACGGTTCCGACAAGTGGCAGTCCTTCTGGAGGATCACCCTGCCCCTGCTGCGGCCCACGGTGGTACTGGTGTCGATAATGGCCATGCTTCAGTGCCTGAAAACCTTCAGTACCCAATACCTCTTTACCCAGTCGGGAGCGCCCCAGGCTCCGATTAACGTAATTACGCTGAACATCTACCGGACGGGCATAACGAACCAGCGGATCGGGCGCGCCAGCGCCATGAGCCTTGTACTCTTTGCGATCATGCTGTTACTTACCTGGATTCAGTTTCGCTTTTCCAGAGGCGACGATGTTGACTATTAGGGAGAATCGTCATGGCGCATAACATACATTCCGGCCGGGCGGGTTTCCACTGGTCAAAGCCCGTTGTCGGGATCCTCCTTTTGGCAATGCTGTTCTTTACCGTAATGCCCCTGGTGTTCATGTTCACCGCTTCGATGATGCAGAAGAACCAGATCGTCAGGATGCCCTACAGCTGGATACCAAAGCCCTTCTTTTTTCAAAACTACCTCCAGGCCCTGAAGGGCAATGACGGCTCCTGGATTTTCCCCCGGAACATGCTCAACTCCCTCATCGTCTCGTCGGTAACGGCCCTGACTGCGGTGATCCTCGCTTCCGTTACCGGCTACGGCCTTGCGAAGTTCCGCTTCAGGGGACGCAATTTTGTTTTTATGATGATCATGGCGACCATGATGATCCCCTTTGAGGCCATTATGATTCCCCTCTACATGGTGGCCAGAGGGCTGCACATCCAGAACAGCTACGTGGGGCTTGTGCTGCCCTTCCTGGTCAGCGCCTTCGGCGTGTTCCAGATGAGGCAGTACCTGATCACCTTCCCCGGCGAGTACCTTGACGCCGCCCGGGTGGACGGCATGGGGGAACCCGGAATTTTCTGGAAGATAGTATTTCCCAACTGTACGCCGGTTATTGCAACCCTTTCGATCCTTTCGTTCAGGGGGCAGTGGGATAACCTGCTCTGGCCGCTGCTTGTCATCCAGAGCGAAAAGATGAAAACCATTCCCCTCTACATCTCGAAATTTTCCGAGGAAAAAATGACCGATGAAGGGGCCATGATGGCAGTCGCCGCCATTGCAAGCATTCCCATGTTTATCCTGTTCTTCTCGCTCTCGAAATATTTCATCGGAGGTTCGGCGGTCTACGAATCCAGAAAGGGTTAAACCTGCCGCGCCGGGAATGCCGGCGGACAGGGGTTTGAAACCGCATGGTATATGAAACTTTTTATTTTCGACATGGGCGGCGTTGTTGCGAATAACGTCACCATTATTCCCCTTATGGCCGAATCGTTCGGCATAGGTGAAGCGGATTTTTTTCTCGGCGCCGGCTCCGATCCGGCGGCAACCCACACGTCGCCCTACCACTTGGGGGATATTGCGGCCCTTATGCGCGGCGAATTAAGCTCCGCCGAATTCTGGGAGAATTTCAGCAGGCGGACCGGAATTGCCGTGCGGGGCGACCCCTGGTACGACTGTTTCAGGCCGGAGCTCAACAGCGATACCGCGGCGCTTGTTGCCGGCCTGAGAAAAAAGGGACGCCGCGTTGTATGTGGAACCAACACCCTGGAGGCCCATTTCCGCCGGCACGAAGAGCGGGGGGATTACCGTCTCTTTGACAGGGTTTACGCTTCGCACATCATGGGCATCATCAAGCCGGACCCCGCCTTCTGGCGTTTTATTTTAAAGGAAGAAGGGGCGCCGCCGGAGGAAACTTTTTTTGCCGACGATCTTGCGGAAAACGTCGAAGCCGCGCGGAAGCTCGGCATCGGGGCGCATCTTTTTACCGGCGCGGGGGAATTGGCGGAAACGCTGAAATCCCTGGAAGGGTAATGGTATACCCGGCTGCCATCCGGGCCGGATGCTTCCCTGTCTGTCGTGGGCCGGCAAAACCCGTGCGAAAACCCGAAACAAAAGCCTGTACCGGGGGCGCACGGCGGGAGAGAGAAAAGGTCACGCCAAAGCGTGCGTAAAGAACGATCACGACCGTCTAGCCCCTGGCAAGGCAATGGCGCCCGCGGCAAAGTATATTGGTTAGGTTTTATGTCCGTTTTTGCCGGAACATTCCCCCATTGAACACTGTCACCCCTTTGTCGTAGTATCAATATCATGCCCAAAATTGATGTCAACGAAGAAGTTTTTTTCAGCCTGGCCGGACGCCGCTGGGAAACAAAAGAAGAACTGGAGAACGCCCTGGTCTGCGCGAAAGCGGAACTGGATTCGGTCTCCCTGCCGGAGGACGGCGGCAAAGGCCTCTCCCCGCCGGAACGGATTCTCAGGATAGAGCTGAACGACACCAACCGTCCCGACCTGTGGGGAACCGCGGGCTGCGCCCGGCAGCTGCGGGTGTACAACGGCGGCAAGCGGCCGGAGTATCCCTTCTTTTCCCGCCCCGGCGATTTGAAAAAAACAGGCCGCAGGGTCATCGTGGAACAAAGCGTTAAACAGGTGCGTCCCTACCTGGCCGGTTTTGTCGCGTCGGGCAAGGCCATCAGCGACCCCATGCTGCGGGATATGATTCAGACCCAGGAAAAACTTGCCTGGAATTTCGGCCGCAGGCGGCGCACCATCTCTATGGGACTGTACCGCATCGCCATTATCAAGTGGCCCATTATTTACCGGGGGGTAGACCCGGACAGCGTATCCTTTGTGCCGCTCCAGTGGGATGTGCCCCTTACCCTGCGGGAAATTCTCAAACAGCACCCCAAGGGAAAGGAATACGCCTTCATCCAGGAGCATGAACCGATCCATCCCCTCCTTCTCGATTCGGAAGGCGGCATCCTTTCCTATCCGCCCGTTATCAATTCCGCAAAGCTCGGCGCGGTACAGGTCGGCGATACGGATCTTTTCGTGGAAATCACCGGAACGGATCAGACATCGGTAAACCTGGCCATTTCCATTGTGGCCTGCGATCTGGCGGATAACGGTTTTACCGTTGAACCGGTAGAAGTTGAGTACGAATACGACACCCCCTTCGGGAAAAAATGCGTCACCCCCTACTACTTCCAGGAGCCGGTCTTTTGTTCGCTGGCGCGGATTGAAAAATTTTTGGGCGAACAACTCGCCGCCGGTGCATGAGTCAACGCACTGGAACGCATGGGCGTCCGCGCCGAAAAAGCACGCGCCGCGGAACGCGGGGAAACCGCCGGGACCGACGGCGTCCGCGCCTGGCCCCCCGAGTACCGCAACGATTTTCTCCACGCCGCCGATGTCGTTGAAGACGTGATGATCGGCCGCTCCCTGGATTCCTTCAAACCCCAGCGCCCCGGAGACTTTACCGTGGGCAGGCTCAAGCCCATCACCCTTTTCAGCAGACAGGTCAAGGAAATAATGGCGGGCATGGGTTATCAGGAGATGATCTACAACTACCTTGGTTCCCGAAAGGATCTGGTTGAAAAAATGCGGGGCGACGGCAGGCGGATCGTCAGGATTTCAAACCCTATGACCGAAAACTACGAATACGTGCGGGATTCCGTCCTGGCTTCCCTTATGGCAAGCGAATCCGTTTCCGGCCATTCGGCCTATCCCCACCGGATCTTCGAGGTTGGCAAGGTTGCCTATCTGGATGAGGCCGAAAACTACGGCGCCGCCACCCGGCAGTACATGGGATTTCTCCAGGCCGACAGGGACGCCAGCTTCAATACCGCCGCAGGCCAGATGCAAACCCTGTTTTACTATCTTTCCAGAGAATATGACGTGGAGGAAACGGAAGATCCCCGGTTCATTCCCGGACGCGCCGCCGCCGTTGTGTACGGGGGCGAAAAAATAGGCGTTTTCGGCGAGATTCATCCCGGGGCGCTGGAAAACTGGGGTATCACCATTCCCTGTACCGCGGGTGAAATTGATCTGGATTCTTTAATGGGAACCTCTGAAAACTGAAGTTTTCAGAAGCAGCTTTAGCTGCGGTTTTCCTGAAATACCGGAAATTTGAGCCTGAAGGCTCTTGCGGTTTTTCAGGTTTTCAACCTTGCAAAACTGCGAATTTCAAGGCTGCTTCCCCAAAACTGAAGTTTTGGGGAAGCCTCATTTTTACGAAAATCTAAAAACATTGAAGCGCCGCGCAGGGCCGCGCCATTAATAGGCGCGGAGGCTTGTGATGAAGCGAAACAACAAGGCGGATACCGGCCGGCCGGTATTTTCGGCGCTGCTGCTGGCGGCGGCTCTGGTTTCCTGCGAATTTTCCGGCGCTGAAGAAACGGCCGCCCCGGAAAAGGCGATATCCATTATGACCTGGAACCTGCAGGCCCTTTTTGACGGAACCGATTCGGGAACCGAGTACGATGAATACACGACGGACGCGGACTGGTCGGAGGAAAAATACAAAGGAAGGATCAATGTTATCTCAAAGGCAATACAGGAAATGGAAAACGGGATTCCTGACATCATCGCCCTTGAAGAGATTGAATCCGGCAGGGTGTTGGAGGACCTCGGCGCTTCCCTTTTAAAGGAAGGTCAAATGTGGACGCATTTTGCCGGCAATCCCGGCAGCGCCCTGGGGCTGGGTCTTATCAGCAGATTCCCGTTTGAAGGCGTATGGGTACATTCGATCAACGCCAATGGCGACGCGGCGGCGCGGCCGGTACTTGAAGCCCGCGTCAGCGCCGGAGGCGGGCCTCTTGCCCTCTTCGTCTGCCACTGGAAATCAAAGCTCGGCGGCGACGACGCAACGGAAGCCGCGCGGCGGGCTTCGGCGCGCATTATCCTGCGCCGCCTTCGGGAGCTTGCCTCGGAGGAGCCTTCCCTTCCGGTGATTATCATGGGAGACCTTAACGAAAATTACGACGAGTTTTACCGGAGGGACGGCTCGGTGATAAGCGCCCTTGTCCCCGACGACCCTCTCTGCGCGGGCATCACGGGGTTTTATGATCTTGACAGGGAAGATCCCGCGGCGGCCGCGCTTGCCGCCGATCTGCAAAAGGATTTTATCATCCTCAGTAAAAACAAACCGCCGCTTGCCAGTTATTTTCCGGAACAGGCGCTTTGTGTTTACTCGCCCTGGGCAAAGGAGCTTGAAAACGGTTCCTACTACTACCAGAACGCGTGGGAAACCATTGATCACTTTCTGCTTTCGGCGCAGCTCTTTGACGGGGCAGGCTGGGAATTTGAAAACGCCCTGACGCTTAATCAGCCCCCCTTTGGCAACCAGAACGGGCATCCCGCCGCCTATAATCCAGGAACCGGCACGGGCTTGAGCGACCATCTGCCGCTGCTACTGTTTTTGCAGTACAGGAAAAGTCTTTAGGGGACGCATCGCAGAAATGAACCTCCCCGCCGCAAGCCTCCCCCGCGTAAGCGGGTTCTTGGGTATCAAACCCCACTGCGAATGAAGCGCGGCGGGATGACCTGGCAGGCCGGAACCCCGGTGCGCCGCAAGGCCGCGCATTGTTTTACGGACAGGCCGGAACGCCGTCAGGCGCAATACATTCCCTGCCGCCTCTATCGCACCCGCGCCAGGCCCGCGCTGGCTTCCTGGTAATCGGGGTTGAGCCGCAGGGCGCGCTCGTAGGCTTCCAGGGCGGGTGTTCTGTCGCCGGCGGATTCCCGCACCGTGGCAAGGCGGTACCACCAGAGGGCAAGCCCCGGTTCCAGGCGCACCGCGGCGGAGTAGGCGATATCCGCGTGGCGGTACTTCTGCCTGAGCCGGTAAATTTCGCCGATGAAAAAATAGGCAACCGAACTGCGCTCGCCCTGGGGAAGGGCATTGGTGTAACGCTGCATGGAAGAGAGGGAGCGGTCATGGTCGCCCAGATAGAAATAGGCTTCACCCATAGTCTCCACAATGCGCAGTTCGTCGGGGTACAGCCGGAGGCCGCGCTCGCCCCAGATGATGACATCGGTGTATTTGGCCTGACGCTGTAAAGTCCAGGTGATTACCGTGTAGGTGTCCCTGCCCGCGGCGCTGCGGGAAACTTCCTCCTGGCAAATTCTGACCGCTTCATTGTAATAGGCGTTGGCTTCGGGCAGGCGGTTTGCCGATTCGAGATTACGGCCGGCGCGGTAGTTTTCCAGTGCGCCCGGCGGGAAGGCGCCTGTTCCGCCCGGAGTCTGGGCGGCAAGCGGAAAGCCGAGGATCACGCAAACAAGACCGAACCGAAGGATTCTCATACTACAATAATGCCCCGCGGAGAGGGATTTTTCAACAGCCCCGCGCCGGGGCGGGCGCATATAAAAAAACGAGGGCGCGCCTGCATCTCTCCTGATAACATTTCTGTTTTTCCAGCGGGGAACAGGCCTTTGTCCGGAAACAGGGTGAGCGCATGTGCCGGGGGAAAGGACCGCGGGCGGAAAAAAACAGGGTGGAATATCGGCAGGCCCCCAGGAGAAACTTGCACCCTGTTTTTCCCCGCCCGCCGTGGTATCACGTTTATGTGCGCCGGCCCTGAACCCGCGCCTGTTCAGCGTAGCAGGAGCGCGTTGATTGCGGCGGCGGCCCTTCTGCCTTCACCCATGGCGAGGATCACCGTGGCGGCGCCAAGGACAATGTCACCGCCGGCGTAGACCCTTTCAATGGAGGTTTTCTGCTCTCCGTTCACCAGGATACGGCCGCGTTTGTCCGTTGAAAGGCCCGCGGTGGTTCTGGAGATGAGCGGGTTGGACTCGTTGCCCAGGGCGACGATCACCGTGTCGCAGTCAAAAACGTACTCCGATCCCGCTATGCCCACGGGGCTGCGGCGTCCCGAGGCGTCCGCTTCGCCCAGTTCGAATTTTTGCAGCTCCATGCCGGTAACCCGTCCCCTGTCGTCGCCGGTGAATCTATTGGGATTCCGCAGAAAGTTGAAGATGATCCCTTCTTCCATGGCGTGTTCTATTTCCTCGGCCCGGGCGGGCATTTCCCCGCGGGTACGGCGGTAGATAACGTGTACCTGCTCCGCACCGAGGCGCAGGGCCATGCGGGCGGCATCCATGGCGACGTTGCCGCCGCCTATAACCGCGGCAATCTTTGATTTGAACATCGGCGTCGCGGCCTTTTCGGCATCGTAGGCTTTCATCAAATTTGCCCTCGTCAGGTATTCGTTTGCGCTGAACACGCCCACCAGGTTTTCGCCGGGACAGCCGAGAAATTTCGGCAGGCCCGCGCCCACGCCGATGAACACCGCGTCGAAATGATCTTCGGAAAGAAAATCACCGACGGTTCTGGTACGGCCCACAAGGTAATTGGTTTCTATCTTCACGCCCATTTTTTTGAGGTTCTCTACCTCGGCGTTTACGATTGCCTTGGGCAGGCGGAATTCGGGAATGCCGTAAACCATGACGCCGCCCGGTTTGTGAAAGGCTTCGAATATGGTAACTTCGTGCCCCTCCCGGGCAGCGTCAGCCGCAACGGTAAGTCCCGCGGGGCCCGAGCCGATGACGGCGATTTTTTTACCGGTGGATTTTTTTACCGGCGGAACAGTCACCTTTCCCTGTTCCCGTTCCCAGTCCGCCGTGAAACGCTCAAGCCTGCCGATGGCCACGGCTTTCTCCGTATCTTTTAGAATCTTCCCCAGGGTGCACTCAAGCTGGCACTGTTTCTCCTGGGGGCAGACCCTGCCGCAGACCGCGGGGAGCAGATTCGTTTCCTTGATAATGTCAACCGCCGCCTTGAAATCGCCTTTCTGAATCTCCGCGATAAAACGGGGAATGGGAACTCCCACCGGGCAGCCCTTTACGCAGGGTTCGTTTTTGCAGGAAAGGCAGCGTTCCGATTCAAGCCGCGCCTGATTCTCCGTATAGCCCAGGGCAACTTCGCCCATGTTTTTGCCGCGCGCCGCGGGGTCCTGCGCGGGCATCTCCTGCGCGGGAATGGCGCAACGATCCTTCGGACCTGGTTTTTCCCCCGCCTGTTTGCGCTCAAGCAGGGGCTGTAAAAGGTCCCGCGCTTCGCTGTCCAGTTCCGTCCTGGTCCTGTTTTTCTTGCTCATCTCTTCTTTCCTTGTCCGTGTCTAGGGACGCGCGGGCTGTTCGGGCAGGCCCAGCGCCAAACGGCACTGGTGGCGGGTTTCCTCTTCGCGATCCCTGAAAGCCCGCATGCGAAGCATCATGTTGTCAAAGTCAACCTTGTGGCCGTCAAACTCGGGGCCGTCGACGCAGACAAATTTTATTTCTCCGCCAACGGTGACGCGGCAGCCGCCGCACATCCCCGTTCCGTCGATCATGATCGTGTTGAGGGATACCATAATGGGCACGTTGAATTCGGCCGTTGTCTTTTCGCAGAATTTCATCATAACGGGAGGGCCGATGGCGACGCTCATGTCCGGCTTTGGATTCCCGGCGCAATATTCCCCGAGCGGCCCGGTGACCAGGGCTTTTCTGCCGCGGGAGCCGTCGTCGGTTACGATAACAAGTTCATCGGCGCAGGCGCGCATGCGTTCCTCGAAGATGACCAGCTCCCCGGTACGGGCGCCGATGATCACGGTTACCCTGTTTCCCGCGGCTTTCATGGCCTGCACGATTGGGTAGAGGGGGGCAACGCCGATACCGCCGCCGACGCAGACCACGTTTCCGAATTTTTCAATATGGGTGGGATTCCCCAGGGGCCCCAGAATATTCTCCACATACTCACCCGGCTCCCTGACGGCAAGCTTGTGGGTTGTGGCGCCTACGGTCTGGAAAACGATGGTGAGGGTTCCTTTTTCACTGTCGGCATCGGCAATGGTGAGGGGAATTCTTTCACCCCATTCGGTATCGATCTGCAGAATGATAAACTGTCCCGCCTTTCTGGCACGGGCAATGAGGGGAGCTTCCACTGTCATCTGGTACACATCGGCGGAAAGCTGCCGCTTGGAAAGTATACGGTTCATATCTATAATTATATCAATTACGGAGGCCGGGGGAAAGGGGCGTCATAATCGAAAGTGTCTGCCGCCCGCGGCGGTTCAGGGGCACGGGCAAAGCATGAAACGAAGCGCATGGAATAAATTTGTAAAGGCCAGGGATCATTACCGGCTTGTGGTTGAGGAACTGTGCCGCGGCCTGCCCCGGCTCGGGGCATTGCAGCAGAAATTCGCGGACGACCGCGCCTCGGGAAAAATCGCCGGCAGTTCCGGCCGCGCCTATACCGTGGAAACTCCCGTTCTCTACAATTACGCCCTTGACGATATAAAGCCCGGCGATGAAATCGGCCTTATTCTGGTCGCGGATAATCCCGGGTGCCGCGAGCAGGCGGCGGAGAACCGCCGCTATCTGGTGGGGCCTTCGGGCAAAATCGCGGAAAAATTTTTCCGTGACAATCCCGCGCTGGGACTGGATTTCAGAAAAAACGTGATCATCCTTAACAAGACGCCCATCCACACGCCCCGGACCGCGGAGCTCCGGGAGCTTTGCCGCAGGGGAGGCAGGGCGCTTGGGGCGGCGCTGGAGGAATCCCAGCAGGCAATGGCGCGGCTGCTCCTGGAATTTCAGACGGCCCTTTCGGACCGGCACGGCGATGCGGCGACTGCCGGCGGATCGGCAGGGGCGCTCAAAGTGTGGATCATTGGATATTCGGAAATGAAAAGGGGAGGAATATTCGAATCCTACACGAAAACCCTGCGCGGCCTGTACGCGCCGGAAAAGTCCGCCGGAAGCCCCGGGGGGAGAGCCGCGTCCGGGGCCGCCCGGCTCGGGGACAATATTCTTCTTTTCCGCCATTTTTCGATGAATCAGTTTACGGTTGACCTGAAACGGCAGGCCCTGCCCGGCGAGACCCTTGAACAGAGCCTTGAGCGCGCCGGCGCCGCGTACCGCAGGCGGATACTGGGCTGGTAGGCCCCAGGAGTTTGTTGCGCTTCGCGCATAAAACCTCCAAAATCGCCGATTAGGCGATTTTTTACCTTGCAAACTCCCAAAGGAGCCCGTTTACCGTGGTTTTTGCGGCACAAAGTGGCGCAAAAACCTACAAGCGCAACAGGCTCCCGGGGCCCGCTTTCAAAAAACCGTTGAAAGAGGCTTTCCCAAAACTTCAGTTTTTGGGAAAGGCTCGAAATTCCGTTTATTTTTCCGGGATTCACTTCCATCTCTTCCGCGCCTTCTTTATAATGGAAAGATCATGGCGGATTCACCGGCAAAGCCTTTGATTGTACAGGGCGACAAAACCATTCTTCTCGACGTACACGCCGAAGGCGCGGAAGAGGCCCGGGCCGCAATCATGCCCTTCGCGGAACTGGAAAAATCGCCGGAACACCTCCCCACTTATCGCATAACGCCGCACTCCCTGTGGAACGCGGCCAGCGCCGGATTCAGCCCTTCCGGCGTCAGTGAGGCGCTCGGCAGATATTCCCGCTATCAGATTCCTTCGGGAATCGTGGAGGGTTTTT
>JAISND010000292.1 GCA_031276615.1 Treponema sp.
CAGGGTAGGGGATCACGAAGAGACGGTGCGGCTGCTTTCAAGCTATCTCGCGAAGAAACCCGAAAACAGGGAGGCCCACCTGCTTATGGGAATAACCCTGGCCAGGCAGGGAAAACTCAGGGAAGCCGAAGATGAATTCAATACCCTCCTCGTGAAGAATCCAAAGGATATCGAAGCCCTCAACAACATCGCGGTTATATACCGCCGTCAGGGAAAACTGCAGGATGCCCTGGACGCCCTCATTAACGCCATCGACATTGATCCTGTCCGCGTGGAGTTCCATTATAACATCGGCAATATCCACAAGGAGCTGGGAAACCTCAGCGCCGCTTCCATGGCCTACGCCAGGGTGGTGGAGCTTGATCCCGGTTATGTTCCCGCCTACAACAATCTGGGAACCATCTATGATCAGCTGAAGGAATACGGCAAGGCTTTCAATGTGTTCCGCAAGGGGCTGCTCATTGATCAGAACAATCCTACCCTGCACTTCAACTACGGCGTAGCCCTTGAGGCTAACGGCCTTTTGAAAGAGGCGGCCAACGAATACCGGCAGGCCCTCCGCAGCAAGCCGGGCTGGATCGATCCCATGAACAATCTGGGCATTGTTCTCTTCAAGCAGGGCCAGCACGGCAAAGCCATAAGTACCTTCAACCGGATCCTTGATTCGGATCCCTTCAACGCGGAGGCCCGCAACAACATGGGCGTTGTTCTCGCGGATCAGGGACGGGTCAAGGAAGCGGTACAGAATTATCGTCAGGCGATAGAGGCCGATCCCAAATACATCAAGGCCGTGGTCAACCTTGAACGGATACTGGAAGATACCGGTGATTTTGCCGATGCCGTGGTTGAACTTGAAAAACTGGTCAAACTTACCCCCGACAGCGCCGAGGTGCGGGCACGCCTCGCCGGACTCTACCTCAGGCTGGATCGTTACCCCGAAGCCCTGAATCAGGCGCAGGCCGCCCTGGAATGGGAACCTGAAAATACCCACGCCCTCAAGATAGCCGGCACGGCGCAGCGGCTTATGGGAAACGACGGGGAAGCGAAGGCCGCTTTCGAAAAGATCCTTTCGATAGATCCGAGCAATTATTCCTTTCAGCTTGATCTTGCGGACATACATTTCAAGCGGAAGGAGTACGCGGAGGCGGAGGAAAGGATAAACGCCTTCCTTGCCCGGCGTCCCAATGATCGCGAAGCAAAGCTCCTGCTGGGCAAGCTCTACGCGGAAATGGGGAATAACACCCACGCGATACAGATCTTCGAGGAACTGGCAAAGGCCGATCCGAACGATACGGAAGCGCTGTCCGCCGCCGCCGGGCTGCACAGGGAAACGGGTTCCCTTGAAAAAGCCCTCCGGACCGCGGACAGACTGGTAAACCTCCAGGGCAAGCGGGCAACCTCCGAGGACCTTTCCGATCTGAACAAGTCCCTTGAATTTTATGAACACGCGGTTAACGCCTATTCAAGTTCCGTGAAGGAAATGTGGGACAAGAATATCAAACTGGCGGCCGGGGGGACGAAAGAAGAGGACGGGGACGCCGACGTGGCCATGCTTCTCGGCGCCGCGGGAATGGCGCCGGTAGCGGATGAGGAAACGGAAGCCCTCTTTGTCGAGGACATGGAATCGCCGGAAGAGGAAATCGAAGACGATTTTATTTCCGAAGATGATAATTATGAACCTCTCTACGGCGATAATGACGAAGACAATTCGCTGGACAACATGGCCGAAGATACAGGCGCGGTTCTGCCCCGGATGACGCCCCCTTCACGATCCCCCATGCCGGCTCCGTTCCCCGCTCCGGCGGATTCCGGGCCGTCCTCTCCCCCGCCCCCGGCGGAACAGGCGGCGGATCAGCCGCCTTCCATGCCTGAGCCCGCGCCGGCAAATCAGCCCCCGCAATACGCGCCGCCCCCGGCGAATCAGCCGCAGCCCGCGCCGCCTCCACCGGCGAATCAGGCTCCGCAGTCCGCGCCGCCCCCGGCGGATCAGCCGCCGCGATACGCGCCTCCTCCCCCGGCAGGCCTGCCGCCTTCCATGCCTGAGCCCGTGCCGGAAGAAAATTTCATGGAGGAAGAGGAAAACTTCCCCGGCCTTCCGGAACCCCTGCCGGAAGAGATACCCCTTGACGCGGACGAAGACGAAGAGGAATCTTTCTTTGATGAAGAGACGCCCGAGATCCTTCCGGAGGAATCCGCTCCGGAGGAACCGCTTTTCGATGACCCCCTCCCGGAGGAAGCTGCCGGAGAAGACGCGCCGCCCCCGGAGGAGGAGCCGCCCGCGGACGAACTTCCGTTGGACGAAGAAATGGCATCCGGCGATGATGACACGGAACTGCCTGTTGACGAGGATGAGGCCGCATTAGACGAAGAAAGCGCGCCCGGTGATGATGACGCGGAACTGCCTGTTGATGAGGATGAGCCTCCGTCAGGCGAAGAAATGGCGCCTGACGGAGAAGACGGGGAACTGTCCAACGGGGAAGCGTTTATGGGCGGCGAAACCGGAACGGCCTTGGATGAAGAAAACGAACCGGGCCTTGATCTGGGCGAACCGGAAGAAGGCCTGCCCGAAGATTTGGCCGGTGAACCCGAACAGGCCGGGGACGCGGCTTCCGGCGCCGGTGAAGAACCCCCGGCGGCTGAAGTCCCGGAAAGCGCCGGGGACGGGATTCTTCCCGGCGAAGAAGATTCCATCATGGAACTTCCCGCGGAACCGGAGGCCGAATTCGGTGAAGAATTCGACGGAGACGCCGCTCCCCTTGAACCCCTGTCCGATGAACCGCCTTTCGCCGCGCCGGAATTTTCCGCAGAGCGGGCCGCCGGGGAAGACGAATCCGCGGCCGGGGGCGAAGCCGATGGCAGAACCGCGCCAAAGGACGGAGTAAAAAAATCCGATACCCTTGCGCTGATGAACTTCCTCAAGGATCTGACCACTGTTCTTCCTCCCGGAGCCCGTGATACTTTTATGCAGAGCGATGCCCGGCTTAGCATGGAATTTGTCATTGATACCCTTGAGGGTAGAAGGGGTCTCATTAGAAGCATCGAGGAACGTTCCATAGACGCGAAAATGACGAAGCCCGGGAAGCCGGAAACGAAAAAGCCGGACCTCACGGCAACCCTGTCTTTCCTGGCCCGGCTCGCGGGCGCCCTGCCGGATCCGGATATCGGACAGGCCATAACCCGCAAGGCTGACAGGGTAATCACGGTTATCAAACAGAAAGAAAACGGGGATACATATGCGTAACGATCTGAATGGCAGAATAGAAGAATACATCGGCAGCATGCCGAGCCTTCCCACCACCGTCACCAAGGTTCTGGAAATTTGCAACAACCCCCATACCAGTCCGGCGGATCTAAACCACGTTATTTCCCTTGATCCGGTTCTTGTCGGACGGGTATTGAAACTCATCAACTCGGCCTATTACGGCCTTGGACAGCAGGTAACGAACCTCGTCAGGGCAATTATCATGCTGGGGATCAATACGGTAAAGAATCTCGCCCTGTCCACCGCCATTATGGGAAACCTGTCGACTAACAGCGATTCCGGCGGCCTTAACATGGAAGGTTTCTGGCGGCATTCCCTCTGCGTCGGCGTTGCCGCGAAGATCCTTGCCAGACAGCGGGGGATAGACGCGAAACAGACGGAGGAATATTTTACCGCCGGCCTCCTTCACGATATAGGGAAGATACCCCTTAACGCCGTATTGTCAAAGGATTATATGCTCACCATCAGTACCGCCGACCGGGAACGGATCTCCCTTTTCCGGGCGGAGGAAAAAACCCTCGGGATAAACCACAATGCCGCCGGAGCCATGATTGTAAAAGCGTGGCGGCTTGAAGGCGCCGTGGGCGAGGCCATCATCCATCATCATAACCATACGGAATATAGCGGCTCACACCGGGATGTCCTGTTCAGCATTGCCGCGGCCAACCGTTTTGCGTCGGTTATGGAGATTGGGTTTTCCGGCGATCGCTACCCGGAAAAAACGGATAATCCGATCTGGGAAACCCTTGGGGTCGGCAGGGACGTGTTTGACGGGATCGAAGCAATGGTGAGTGAAGAAATTGAGAAGGCAAAAATTTTCCTGAGGTTATAACATGCTTTCAGTTCGTTTTTGGGGAGACCGCGGATCGATTCCCTGTCCGGGCCCCGCCACGGTTAAATACGGCGGCAACACATCCTGCCTGGAAATACGGGCCGATGAACGGCTGGTAATCATCGACTTCGGCACGGGGATCAAGCCCTTCGGGGATTGGCTTATGGCCAATGATTTCAGGAAGGGACCCATCGACGCCGATATTTTCATCACCCATACCCACTGGGATCACATCATGGGCTTTCCCATGTTTACGCCCGTCTTTATTCCTACCACCAAACTGCGCATACGCGGCCCCGTATCCTATGAGGAGGACACCCTTGAATCGATAATCGGCGCCCAGCTCTCCTACCGTTACTGGCCTGTACGGGCAAGCGAACTTTC
>JAISND010000074.1 GCA_031276615.1 Treponema sp.
CCCTTAACGGCAATTCCCCCGCTGTTTACCGAAAAGGCTTTCTGGGTTTCCGGCCGGTCCATATCGGTGTCAAAACGTATGCCCACGGCGGAGTCTGTTTTGGGAAGAACGTCTCCGGCGTTTTCGGGAAACGAAACGTAGCCGATAGGCCGCAGGTCGGCAAAGCCGCAGCCGCAAAACAGGGCAAAGACCGTCAGCGGAAACAACGCGGCCAACATCGCGCCTGATACGGCCGATAGGGCTGATACGGCCGGTACAGGCCGCTTTGTTCTAGTTTTCAGGGACGACACGGCTTCCCTCCTTTAATGAAGCGCCGGGATAGAGGACGACTACTTCGCCCGCGTCAAGACCGGAAAGCAGTTCTCTCCGGCCGTCGTTAAAAAGTTCCCCAACCTGTATTTTCCGTTCGGAAACCCTTCCGTTTACAATTACGAATACCGTGGCCCCGCCGTTATTCTGAACGGCTATCGCCTCTTCAGGAACCGCGAGGACCCTGCGGTCGGGCCCGGCCCGTACTTCCGTGCGGGCGAACATTCCCGGTTTAAGGCCGCCGGTTTCTTCACTATCTTTTTCACCGCCTTCTTCACCGGCGCCCCCGCCGCCATCCCCCCCATACGCCGCGGGAATAAGCACTCTGACGCTGAACGTAAAAGACCGGCTGTCCGCCTGCGGAAAGACAAGGTCAAGTTTTCCCGCGTAGCTTTTTCCCGTTCCGTCAACGTGTACCACGGCGT
Source organism: Treponema sp. (assembly GCA_031276615.1). Lineage (GTDB taxonomy): Bacteria > Spirochaetota > Spirochaetia > Treponematales > Breznakiellaceae > JAISAK01. The sequence goes on from JAISND010000074.1 coordinate 735, forward strand.
CCATGCCCTTCCGGAGCCGCAGGGCTTCCGCTTCGCGCAGGGCGAAAACCGCGTAGAGGGATTCGGCGTCGATAATCGTGAGAAGCTTGTCACCCCGGTTAACCCGTTCGCCTTCTTCCGCATAACGCGCCCCGACAATGCCGGAAGCGGGGCTCAGGAGATCAAGCTCCGAAAGGGCAAGCCGCGCCGATTCCAGTTCGCGGCCGGCGGCTTCAAGCTGGGCCCCCGCGGCATCGGCCTCCGCGCGGAGGGTCAGGGTGACAAGCTGAACCAGGGCGGCGCTACGGGAAAACGGGGAATCAAAACCGCCTTCGGGCAAAAGTCCCGCGGCCAGAAGGTCGCCGTCCCTGAGCCCTACCCTGCGTATGTCAAGTTCCCGTTCCAGTATCCTGATCCGGTCTTCGGCGCTTTCAAGGCCAAAGCGGTTTTCCCGTATGGCCTCGTCGCTGATCCCCCCGGCGGCGTAGAGCTTTTCGGCATCGCCAAGTTTGCGCCGTTCTTCTTCCAGGATTCTGCGTTCGGCGGCCAGTTCCGCTTCCGCCTTCGCCATGCCGAGCAGTTCCGCCTCGGCGGCGTATTCCCCTTCGGTAAGCCGGGCCTTTGCCAGCCGGTACGCGGCCCCCGCCTGGGAAAAGCCGTCCTCCGCCCGACGCACTCCAAGATTTATCTGCGGGTTAAGCAGCCTTGCGGCAAGCGCCCCCGAGGAAATCCTGTCTCCTTCCCGAACGTAGAGCCGGCCCACAACGCCGTCCTGGGAAGCGGCTATATCAACCTTGGTAACAAACGAGAGGGCGCCGAAACCGCTTACCGTATCGGGAACGATCTTTTCGGAAACCTCCCCGGCCTTAACGCTGAGGATTTTGGTTTCCGGCGAAGATGAAACTCTGGCGCATGACGGAAACATCAAAACCGTCACGCCAAAAAACAGGCACTTTTGTAAAAAATCAGGCATTGTCTTCATTGTGTTTCTCCGTTAAAAAGTCTTCCTCCGTCAAGAAGCCGTTCAAGTTCCCGCTCGGCGGCAAGAAGGGCGGCCGCGGCGCTGACCGCTTCGGTTTCCTTTTCCGCGTATTCGATCCGCGCTTCCATCAGCTCTACTCTGGTAATTCTTCCCAAACCCATAAGCAGTTCCGAGAGCCGGTATTTTTCCGCCGCAAGGTCCAGGGCTTCCAGCGCCATGACACGGCGTTTGTCGGTTAAGGTTATTTTTTCGATTCCCAGAATCACGGCGCGGTCAAGTTTTTGCAGAAGCGCCGAATAGTTTTCCCGTTCCTGAACAAGGGCAAGTTCCGCCTGTTTTGCCCCGATTCCCGAAGCGGGATCGGGCAGCGGGCTCATGGAACTTTGAAGGGCGGCGCTTCTGTCGTAGGGCGGTTCCCATCCGGCGCTGCCCCCCACGGATCCGCTGAACCACGGTGAGGAAAAATTCAGCGTAAGGCCGACGGACCAGCTGTGCCGGGTAAGCGGATAACGCTGGCCGCTTACGGTAAAACTCGCGGCGGCACGCAGGGTCGGTATCCACGACAGCGACGCGTTCTTTGCCTCTATCCGGCGGCGTTCCAGCGTATGCCGGGCGACGGCCAGGTCAGGGTTCCGGGACAGCGCCGTCTGCCTTGCCGTATTCACGGACGGAGGCGAAGCCTTACGGAAAACGTCGATGGATTCGGCCAGTTCGGGAAGATCGGAAAGCCCCAGAAGTTCGGCGAACAACGCCTCGGTTTCTTCCGCCTCAAGCCACAGCGCCGCCAGTTCCAGTTCGGCTTCCTTAAACGTTATGTTCCCCCCGGCCAGGTCCAGCGCGGTTACCATTCCCAGGGCAAGCTCTTCCTCAAGAATACGGCGCTGTTCCGCCAGGGATTCCAGCGCGGATTCCCTTATGGAGATGATCTGCCGGCCAATCAACACGCCCCGGTACGCGTCCAGCGCCGCCTCGGCGATCTCCGCTTCGCTTTGCCCGAGCTGATCCCCCAAAAGGACCAGTTCCGCCCGTTCCAGGGATCTTGCCGTACCCGTTCTTCCGCCGTCCCATAAAAGCTGATCCAGCGAGACGGTGTAGTTTTTCAGAAAGCTGTCCGCGCTGATTTGGGAAAGCCGGTCGTCCTCGGAAACGGCAAAGCTGACCTGCGGGAGATAGGCCCTGAGACCGGCTTTCCAGGCCCCTTCCCGAAGCGCCCTGCCGGCCCGGGCGGCCTTGAGTTCCGTGGAGTTTGCCACGGCGAGCCGCGCGGCGTCCCGAAAACCAAGCGCCCGGCCCTGCCGGGACTGGGACGCGGCGGGCTGCAAAACAAGAAACGCCGCCGGAACAAAAAAGCAAAGTCTCGTGATCTTCATTGTTATTTGTCCGGATCCGCTTCCAG
>JAISND010000007.1 GCA_031276615.1 Treponema sp.
CGGGAATCCTTACCGCGCCGAAACTGTTCCGCACAAGGAGGATGCCGTTTTCCACCAGCTCCATCCGTTCGGGAAAGGCGGTTATCTGCTGAAGCGCCAAATCGGTAAGGCGGGAAACAAAAATCGCGTGCTGGGGAAGGGGGCCCGAAGAATCAACGCGGAAGAGCAGCCGGTTGTCGTCGGACAAATCAAGGCCGCTGAAATTTATCTCCCCCCGAACGGCAACAAGGGAAAGACACAGCCCGAAAAGAAACGCGCAGAAGCGATTCTTCATTCACTTGCCTGTTTTTTGAAGCAGGAATTCATCCAGTTCGCGTTCCAGGACACCCAGACGATCCCCCAGTTCGTGAATCCGCCGTATGGAGTACTGTATCTGCCTGTCCATCAGCCGGTCGCAGGCCTCATCCAATACCGTGTCGAAAGAAATATCTTTAACAATAACGGGGTTTTCGCCGGGCATCATACTATGGGCCTGTCAGGGGCTAGCCGTTAGAATTGAATTCTATTGCCTGCTCGGAAATACCCCTGTTATCGGCTCCCGAGTTGTCAAAGGCCCTGATAAAGGTCACTACCGCGATAAAAGCGATAAGAATCAACACCAGATTACGCATGAAACCTCCAGAACGGGCAAAGAAAAACATATTTTCGATTCTTTTTTCATGTTAAGCCTCTTACTGAAGTAAATCAAGGGGATTAATTGCCCTTCCGTTCCTGTATACCGCGAAATGGAGATGGGGGCCGGTACTGTAACCGGTGTTGCCCACTTCCCCAATCTTGCTCCCCTGGATCACCCGGTCTCCCTCCCCAACCGATATGACCGAAAGATGGGCGTACATGGTCTGGTAAGCACCGTCGTGGCTCAGAATGATGAATTTGCCGTAGGTGGCGTTGAACCCGAGGGCCGAAACCCTGCCGTCCATGGCGGCCTTTACCGGCGTGCCTATGCCCGCCGCAAGATCCACCGCCGCGTGGTAGCGCCGTACCCCGCTGATGGGATCGTTGCGCCAGCCGAAGGGACTGGTAAGCCTGCCCCTGATCGGGTAGATCAGCAGTTCGCCCAGGGCAAGTTTGAGATCCTCGCTGCGCATTTTCGCGCCGGGGATAAAAAGCTGCTGTCCCGGGCTCAGGGCGTCGCTCCGCAGATCATTGGCGTCGAGAACCGCCTCCAGGGGAACCCCCATTGATTTTGATATTTTGGAGAGACTGTCCCCCTTTTTCACCGTATAGGGAATGCCGTCCATATTGGGAATCCGCAGCGTTTCCCCTTCCCGAAGGCGGCGGGCGTTCCTGATACTGTTGGAAGCGATGATCGCATCCATGGAAATGGCGTGAGCCGCGGCGATTTTGGAGACCGAATCGCCTTTTTTCACCGTATAGGAAGTCCAGGTAAAGGTTTCCATCAGGTCGAGGGGTATTTCCGCGGCGGCCGGATCGTTCAGGGCGGGGATTCCCGCGTAGGAGGCAAGATTCCGCCGGGCCTCTCCGTCCGGGGCCGGTTCCAGGGCGTAGTCCCCCACGGAAGGAAGGGCGAGACCGGGGGCTTCCCAGTTCAGCACAAGAAGCGAAAGCGCCACGGTTCCGGCGACAACCGCGAGAGAGGCAAGGGAAGGAACGGGAAAGCTGAAACCCGGAGACCGGCTCTCCCGGCCATGTTCGGGAACGCGCCGCTCTTCCCCGCGCGGGGCCGCCTGCCCGGACCTGAAACGCCGCGTCTTCCGCCGGCCGGAGATGTCCGGCAGGCGGAAAAATGAAAACACCGGATTCTTCCGCCGGACATTTTTTTTCCGCCTGATATGGGCGGGTTCCTGCTTCATCTCCCGGATAAAACCGGCATCGTAAACCCTCTGATAACCGGGTGATGCGTATAACGGGGAAGCCTTCCTCCGCCTGGCCACATGCTGTTTTCCGATAATATTGGACATCATACTGGTTTATCGACACAATTAAAGGGAATGATTATACTCCTGATATATGGGAAAGGCGGTTTTGGGGGCTTTGATTGCGGCCGTCATCATAAAATTGTTTTTGTTTGATCTGATAATCGCCGAGGGCGATTCCATGGAGCCGGTCATACACTCGGGCGCCGTACTGGTGATAAACCGCCTGCAGTACGGATTCCGTTTCCCCGGACAGCCGGGCTACCTGCTGCGCTGGGGCGTCCCCAGACAGGGCGAAGTGGTGGTTTTTTACACCCCCTCGGGAAAACTCGCGGTCAAACGCTGCGGGCTTCCCGTTGAAAAGGGTTATTTCACGGCCCTGGGGGACAACAGCCTCCAGTCCTACGATTCCCGGTCTTACGGCCCCGTCCCGGTTGATAAAATAACAGGAAAGGTGCTGGGGATTAAATGAACGCAATGCTGAAACGCCGCTTTGTTTTCTTTTTTTCGTTTCTGGCGCTCGCCGCGGCGGGGCTTCTTGTCCGTTACGGGATCCTCATGCTGGGCGGCCGGCCGCCGCCGGAACCGGCCGCTTCCCGGAAATTCGCGGAACGGGGCGCCATTCTTGATCGGAACGGCCGCTTCCTCGCCCTCCAGACAAGGCTCGCCAACGTCAGCGTCTGGCGGCCGGAAATCACCGGCCTTGACGCCCTCTGCGGGGAGCTTGCGCCCATTCTGGAACAGCCCGCCGGCGAGATTCGGGAACGGATAAGCCAGTCGGCCAGCGATTTTGTATATCTTAAAAAACAGGTTGACGAATCCACCATACACCTGATAAACGAGGCCCGTTCCGGGGGCAGAATCCGGGGGGTTTCGCTGGAACCCATCGTGGGACGCATCTACCCGGAGCGGACCCTGGCCGGCCAGATCGTCGGTTTTGTGGGAGACGAAAACGACGGGCTTGCGGGAATCGAGTACGCCTTTGACAATGAACTCGCGGGGGCCGAAACCGGCGGGAAGGGCAGCCAGGTCGTGCTCACCATTGACGCGAATGTGCAGCACATCCTCGAAGAGATCGCTGCCGCGACTCTCCTTGAAAACCGCGCCGAGGCGGTAATGCTCATGGCGATGGATCCCCGCAGCGGCGACATTCTTGGTTCCGCCTCCCTTCCCGGTTTTGATCCCAACGATATCAGAAGCTCCGACGAAAACTCGCGCATGGACCGGCCGGCCATCTGGTCATACGAGCCCGGTTCCGTGTTCAAGGTTTTTTCGCTTTCGGCGCTTATGGATTCGGGCAGCATCAGCGGCGATTCGGTTTTTGTGTGCAACGGCAGATACGAGCGGCTTACCGGCGGGGATGAACTGATCAGGATCAACTGCCTCGGAGTCCACGGCAGGGTAAGCGCCAGGGAGATTATTATCTATTCCTGCAACGCCGGCGCGGCCTACGCGTCCGACCGGATTGGAAACGGCGCTTTTTATGAACTCCTGCGGGAATACGGTTTCGGCGCCCGTACCGGCGCGGGCAGCCCCGGCGAAACCGCGGGCTTCCTGCGTGCGGCGGATCGCTGGTCGGACCGTTCCAAGCCGACCATAGCCATGGGGCAGGAAATTGCCGTGTCGGCCCTTCAGATGATCCAGGCCGCGACCGCCATTGCCAACGACGGCATCCTTGTGCCCCCGCGGATTGTCTCGCGTGTCGTTCCCGCCGACGGCGGTCCCGCCAAAACCTGGGAAGCCGGATCCAGCCGCCGCATCCTCAGGGCCGAAACCGCCAGGGCCATGCGATCCTATATGGTGGACGTTACTTCCAGCATCGGAACCGGCTGGCGGGCGAATGTGGAGGACCTTTCCCTTGCGGTCAAGACCGGTACCGCCCAGATCATCGATCCGGTAACCAGGGCCTATTCGGACACCGACTTCATCGCCAGTTGTATCGCCCTGCTCCCCGCGGAATCCCCCTCGCTCATCCTCTACCTGGTCATCGTCAAACCCCGGGGGGAATATTTCGGCGGGCGCATTGCCGCGCCCCCCATTCGTGAAGCCGCCGAAGCGCTTGTCGATTACCTGGGCATACCCCGGGGGCGCAACCCCCAGATTGACCATTTGCCGTCGGTCGCCCTGGAAAGCGGCCGCCTCCCGGTAATCACCGGCACGATTCCGGACTTCAGGGGCCTTGCCAAGAGAACGCTTCTCCCCCTTGTCCTGCGGGACGATCTTCACCTGGAACTCAGGGGCGATGGCTGGGTGCGGCGGCAGTCCCCCCCGCCGGGCACGCCCCTTGCGCCGGATACGGTCATAGTGCTTGAGCTGGAGTAAGCCGGGAAGGCCGAAAAGGCCGATAAACAAGTATGGGAAACAACGATACCGCGGGGCGGGACATTGCGGAAGGGAACGTTGATCCGCTGGACAGGCTTTTCCCCGGTCTGGCCGGCGAAATAAACCGCCCCGGTGAAGATACCCTTGCCCCGGAAGAATTAAAAACCGCCGAAACGCCGTCCGGACTGCCTACCCTGATCGTCAGGGGCGTCCATGTTCATTCGCCAAGGGACCCGGCGCGGGAAAGCCGGCGTCTTGCGGAAAGCGCCGGCCTGACGGACGGCAGGGCGCCCGTCGTCATTCTTGGATTCGGCCTTGGTTACGCCGCGGAAGCCGCCGCGGAAATCGCGCCGGGAAGACCCCTCATCATCGTGGAAAAATACCGGGAGCTGCTGCGCAAGGCCCTGAAAACACGGGATCTTTCGGCGTTTCTGTCAAGAAACAGAATCGTCTTCGTGGCGGGGGGAAGCGGCGAATCCATAAGCGCGGCCCTCGCCCTCTTTGAAAACGCCGATGGGGAAAACCCCGCGCCGGCGGTAATCAAAAACCGGGCCCTCACCGGCATGGACAGCGAATGGTACGGAGCGGTGGAAAGCCGAATCCGGACCTGGACTTTGCGGGACGGCGTAAACTTGGCCACCCTGAAGCGTTTCGGGAAACGGTGGATTCGCAATCTTGCGCGTAACATGGAGGCCATCCGCGATCTTCCGGGAATAAACGCCCTCGCGGGGCTTGCCGCGGGCGGGCCGGAAGGGAGAGAAGCCCTCCCGGTTTTTCTCGCCGCGGCGGGGCCCAGCCTTGACCGGGTGGGACCCCTGCTCGGGGAAATCGCCGGGCGCTGCGTTGTCGTGGCGGTGGACACAAGCCTCCGTTTTCTGCTCAGGCACGGGGTGAATCCCGATTTCGTTCTGGTGGTAGACCCCCAGTTCTGGAATTACCGTCATCTGGACGGGGCCGCCGCGCCGGAAACCTGCCTCGTTGCCGAATCGGCGGCGTATCCTCCGGTGCTGCGCCACCCCTTCAGGGGCAGGCTGCTCTGCGGTTCCCTTTTCCCGCTGGGAAAATTTATCGAGGACAGGGTTGACCCCAAGGGGCAGCTTGGCGCGGGCGGCTCGGTGGCGACCACGGCCTGGGACTTTGCCCGCAGCCTTGGCGCGGGGGACATCTGGATAGCCGGACTCGACCTTGCCTTTCCGGAATTCAAAACCCATTTTCGGGGCGCTTTCTTCGAGAACCGTTCCCACGCGGAATCGGAACGCCGCAGCCCCGCGGAAACCTGGCTTGTCCGCGCCCTGCGGGAGGGCCTTCCCTTTCGGGCAGGCGCCAACACCGGCGGCACGGTACTCACCGACCGCCGCCTTTCGCTCTACGCGGCCTGGTTCGAAAACAGCTTCCGCCGGTTCCCCCTGATTCGCAACCACGGCCTTTCCCCGGGGGGGCTGGCCCTTGCCGGCCTTGAGACCGAAGCGCCCGAAGCCATCCTCGGCCTGCCCGAGCGCCGCGCTGAAATAAACCGCCGGCTGGACGCGGCCTTTGCCCGGATTGAGGGGGATTTTTTTGCCCCCGGCGCGGCGCGGCTGCGGGCAAAGCGTTACGACGAAGCGGTTTCTTCCCTGCTTTCCGGCCTCGATTCCGTCAGGGCCGCGGCCGAACGGGGCGCGCGGGCCGCGGAAAGCGCCCTCGGACAGGCCCCCGGCCGGGCGGAACGGGAAAAAACCCTCGCGATCCTCGATGAAGTTACCCGAAGCATCGCCGCGAGCGAAGTGAGGGAAGTCGCGGGCTTTCTTTTTCCGGCCCCGGAGCCGGCCGGGGCGGACGGAGCTGCGGAAGAACCGGCGGGAAGCGGCGCGGACGAAGCCTTCAGGCGCTATCTCAGATCCTCGCTCGGGCTTTGCCGCGCCCTGGCGGAAACCGCCGGATATACCGTGTCGGTTCTGAAATCCGCCGGAAACCCTAAAGTCCTGCCGCCCTGGAACCGATAAAAAACTATCGGGGGGATTTGCAGCCTTGCTTTACCTGTAATAACCTCTCATAAATCGACGGTGCGCATACTGACGTCCAGGCGCATCGTCTTTTTTTTGTCCGGGGCGTCACTTTTTTTAAACGGCCGGCTGCTCTTTCATCTCCGCCACTTTCAGCCGCCATTCGGCGCGCTTCAGTTTTACCCTGGCCTTGTCAATCTCGAACTTGAGCATGCCCGTGTCAAGGGTTTCCCCGGCTTCGCGTTTGGCGGCTTTGGCGCGTTCCGTGTCGATCTCTTCCGGCCATTCCGCCGCGTCCACCATGAGCACCGTTTTGTGTTCCTTTACTTCAAGAATGCCTTCGGTGATAAAGGCCGGTCTCCACTTCCCGTTCCTGTCCCTGATACGGAGCGCGCCGGTGACCGACGGAGCGGTAAAGGGGGAATGGCCGGCATATACGCCGATTTCGCCGTCGACCAGGGCAAGGACTATGGCCTCCACTTTTTCCGAAAAGAAAGGACGATGGGGCGTGTGAACTTCAAAAACGAACAGTTTCGCCATTATTCCCCTCCTCCGCGCGCCGGCAGTCCGCCGCTTCACGCCTATGCAACAGGCTGCTAGACCTTTGCCTTCTCAAACACATCGTCAATGGTTCCGGCCATAAAGAAGGCCTGCTCCGGAACGGAGTCGCAGTCGCCGTCGAGGATCATCCTGAAACCGCGGATGGTCTCCCTGACTGGCACATAACAGCCGGGAATGCCGCTGAATTTTTCCGCCACAAAGAAGGGCTGGCTGAAGAAACGCTGCACCTTGCGGGCGCGGGAAACCGTAAGTTTGTCTTCGGCGGAAAGCTCATCCATGCCAAGAATGGCGATGATGTCCTGCAGTTCCTTGTAACGCTGAAGTATCTGCTGCGCCTGCGCGGCGGTTCTGTAATGCTCTTCGCCGACAACGGCCGGGTCGAGGATGCGCGAACTGGAAGCCAGGGGGTCAACCGAAGGGTAAATGCCAAGCTCGACGATTTTCCGGGAAAGGGTGGTGGTGGCGTCCAGATGCGCAAAGGTGGTGGCCGGCGCGGGATCGGTAAGGTCGTCGGCGGGTACGTAGACCGCCTGGATGCTGGTGATGGAACCCCTGGACGTGCTGGCGATCCGTTCCTGGAGTCCGCCCATTTCGCTTGCCAGGGTGGGCTGATAGCCGACGGCGCTGGGTATGCGGCCGAGGAGGGCGGATACTTCGGCGCCGGCCTGGATGAAGCGGAAGATGTTGTCGATAAAGAGAAGCACGTTCTGGCCTTCCCGGTCGCGGAAATGTTCCGCCATGGTAAGACCCGTCAGGGCAACACGCATGCGGGCGCCGGGGGGTTCGTTCATCTGCCCGAACACCAGGGCGGTTTTGCCGATGACCCCGGACTCGTTCATTTCCTTCCAGAGGTCGGCCCCTTCACGGGAACGCTCGCCCACGCCGGAGAACACCGAGTAGCCCGAATGTTCGGTGGCGATGTTCCGGATAAGCTCCATGATGATAACCGTCTTGCCGACGCCGGCGCCGCCGAAAAGGCCGATCTTGCCGCCCTTCGCGTAGGGCGCGACAAGGTCGATCACCTTGATCCCGGTTTCAAAAACTTCCGTGGCGGGTTTCTGCTCCTCAAAGCCCGGCGCCGCGCGGTGAATGGAGGCATATTCCTTTGCGGTAAAAGCGCCCTTGTCGTCGATTATGTTTCCCGTAACGTCGAACATGCGTCCCAGCACTTCCCTGCCCACCGGCACGCTGATGGGCTTCCCCGTGTCCTCAACCTCCAGCCCGCGGGCCATGCCTTCGGTAGCCGCCATGGCAACGCAGCGCGCCCGGTTATCCCCGATGTGCTGCAGGACTTCAAGCACGACGACGCGATCGTCCAGCTTTACCCGCAGGGCGTTCAGTATCGAAGGAATCTGACCCTGCCGGAATCGTACATCCACAACAGGCCCGACTATCTCCGTAATGTGACCGGTATTACCCATGAAAATTCCTCTCTATCCGTTTAAGGCCGCGGAGCCGCCCACAATTTCCGATATCTCCTGGGTGATGCCCGCCTGGCGCGCCCGGTTGTAGTTGATCTGCAGCGTAGCAAGCATGTCTTCGGCGCTTTTTGAAGCTTCGTCCATGGCGGCCATGCGGGCGCTCTGTTCGCTCACGTAGGATTCCACCATGTACCCATAGATGATGCCCTTGATGTACATGGGAACCAGGGCGTCAAACACCACAGCCCCAGAGGGAAGAAATTCAAACTGAAGCTCCACCCGTTTCTGGGCGCCTTTCCAGGAAAGCTCTTCCTGTATTTTCCCCATGTCCAGGGGAAGTATCTGCCGCGCCGAGGGAAGGAGTCTGATGGAACTGTACATGTGGGTATACACCACGTACACATCGTTGAACATGCCCCACAGAAACTGGGAGATGATGTAATCGGCGATTTCCCTGGCGTCCTCCACTGTGGGCATCTGCGAGCGGAAGGAAAAATTTTCCAGAATAAGGTAGGGGGAATGGATAAAGTAACGGTAACCGATGGCGCCGATAAGGATGAGGATGGGGTTACGCACCCCGGCGCACAGCTCGTTTACCTGGCGGAATACGTTGGCGTTGTAGCCGCCCGCGAGTCCCTTGTCGCTGGTGATAACCACAACGGCGGTTCGGGACGCATCGTCAGGATCGGGCCTGCGAAAAAAATCGCTTTTTATCATGCCGGCCGCGGAGAGTATGTCGAACATGGATTTCTGGATACGGGTGAAATAGGGTTCCGTATCCTCAAGCACGCGCCTGCCCTTCCGCAGCTTCGCGGTGGAGATGAGGTTCATCGCCCTGGTAACCTGCAGCGTCTGCCTGATTGCCCGCATGCGCAGGCGCACGTCCCGTAAATTAGTCAATCCCTTCTCCTGTCTTTACTGCTGGTTAAGCTGCCTGTAGCTCTCGATGGCGTCTTTAAGCTCGCTTTCCTGTTCCGCGCTCATGGCGCCCGATTCCGTAATATTCCGCAGCAGTTCCGCGTTGTGGTTTTTAAGATATTCAAGATAGGCCCTGACAAAGGCGGCGATGTTTTCCACCTTTATATCCATGAGGTAGCCGTTAACCGCAAGAAAAAGAATCGCGGCCTGTTCATCCATTGTGTAGGGAGAAAACTGGGGCTGCTTGAGCACCTCCATAAGCCGTTCCCCCTGGGCAAGTTTGTCCTGGGTTGCTTTGTCAAGGTCGCTGCCGAACTGGGCAAAGGCGGCCATTTCCCGGTACTGGGCAAGGTCGAGCCTGAGGCGTCCCGAAATTTTGCGTATGGCCTTTGACTGGGCGGAACCGCCCACGCGGCTTACCGAAAGGCCGACATCTACGGCAGGCCTGAAACCCGAATTGAAAAGTTCCGAGTCAAGAAAGATCTGTCCGTCGGTGATGGAGATAACGTTAGTCGGAATATACGAGGAAATATCGCCGGCCTGGGTTTCCACAATGGGCATGGCGGTGATGGAGCCGCCGCCCCGGGCGCCGGAAAGTTTGGCCGCCCGTTCCAGAAGCCGCGAGTGAAGGTAGAACACGTCGCCGGGAAAGGCTTCCCTGCCGGGCGGCCTTCGAAGCAGGAGGCTGATGGTCCGGTAGGCCACCGCGTGTTTGGAAAGGTCGTCGTAGATCACAAGTACGTCCCTGCCCTGGCGCATAAAGTGTTCCGCCATGGCGACGGCGGAATAGGGCGCCAGGTACTGCAGCGCCGCGGAATCCGAGGCGGAGGCCAGCACCACAAAGGTGTAATCCATGGCGCCGGCTTTTTCAAGGTTCCTGATGATGGCCGCGACCGAAGAAGCCTTCTGGCCGATGGCACAGTACACGCAGTAAACGTCCTTGCCTTTCTGGTTGATGATCGCGTCGATGGCGATTGCGGTCTTGCCGGTCTGCCGGTCGCCGATGATAAGTTCCCGCTGCCCCCTGCCGATGGGAATCATGGAGTCCACCGAGAGGGAACCGGTCTGCAGGGGGGTGTCCACGCTGCCCCGGTCAATTACCGGCGCGGCGGGGGATTCCACCGGCAGATACTCTTCCGCGGTGACGGGCCCCCTGCCGTCGACAGCCTGTCCCAGGGGGTTCACCACCCGGCCCATCAGGGAAACGCCCGAAGGGACGGAAACCACCCGGCCCGTGCCTTTTACTTCCTCGCCGTCCTTTACCAGGGATTCGCCTGAAAGGAGTACGATGCCCACCCCGTCTTCCTCAAGGTTGAGTACGATCCCCGAGGCGCCCGAGGCGAATTCGACAAGCTCGCCGAAAATGGCCTTGTCCAGGCCGTATACGGAAGCCACGGAATCGCCCACCTGCACCACAAAGCCTGTATCGTCGGAACTTGCCCTGCCTTCCCATTGTTCTATCCGCTCCCGCAGGACCCTGGCAAGGTCTCCGTAATCAGTCATGCTCAAGCTCCTTCGTCATGCCTGCCAGCAGTCCCTTAAGGCTTGCGTCAACGCAAAGTCCGTCAATCCGCAGCCGGTACCCGCCGAGAAGCTCCGGCTTCCGCCGGGTCCGCAGTTTGATTCCCGCGGCGCCTGTTTTCTTCTGTATCTCTTTTGCAAGGTACTCCTCAAAGCCGCTGTCCGGCGGCGCGGCGCATTCGGCGATCACTTCAAGAATGCCCTTTTGCCCGTCCAGCCTTTTTTCGATCTGCCGGACAATCGAATCGATATGCCGCCTGAAAAGATTCTTCCGGACCAGCAGCGAGAGGAAACGAACCGCGTATTCCGTTTCGGGGACGGAGGGAACCGGGGACTTGTCCCCGGCGCCGCGGCCCTCCGCCGAAAAGCCCGCGTCTCCAAGGGCGCCGCGCAGCAAAGCTTCAAGCCGCAGCGCGGCGTCCTGCCCGAAAAGCCCGCCGGGAATCGCCTTTACCGCCGCCGCCATAGTCCTGAGGCAGTCCAGGCCGGATTCGGCGCGGACGCCGCACGCCCCGGTGAAGGCCGCCGCCCATCTGCCGGAAAGCCGCCCGTCAGGCGTCATGCCCTGTTCTCCCCGGACTCCCGCGCGGCAAGTTCCTCAAGAAGCATGCCGGCGTAACGGCGGTTGTCTTCCTGGTTGAGGTCCCTTGCCACAAGCCGCGAAGAGGCCATTACCACCAGAGCCGCCGCTTCCGTTCTGAAACGCTCCAGCGCCGCCCGCCGCTCGGCCTCAAGCTGCCTGCGGGTGTTGGCCAAAAGCGTTTCCGCGGCGGCCTTGCCCCCGGCGACGATCCTGCCGGATTCGCGCTCCGCGTTTTCCCGCGCCGTCCTGACGATAGCTTCGGCTTCGGCCTCGGCGTTTTTCAGCCGCCCTTCATACTGTTCAAGCATCTGCTTCGCCCGGCTCCTGTCTTTCTCCGCCTGATCGATGGTATCCCTGATTCTTTTCGCGCGGTCCTCCATGAATTTGGAAACCGGCCTGAAAAGAACAGCCCGCAATATAAAGAACAGAATCCCTATATTGACGAAGGTGAAGAAAAAGGTTACCAGATTGGGGCTGACCAGGCCGGGGTTTTCCATATCAGCCCTTGAGGTAGATGAGGATGGAAACCACGAATCCGTAGATTGCGGTTGCTTCCGCCAGGGCTATGCCGAGGAAAAACACGGTCTGAATTTTTCCCGAAGCTTCGGGCTGCCGTGAAATCGCCTCGGCGGTTTTTCCCGTGGCGATGCCGATGCCGATGCCCGCGCCGAGGCCGGCCACTACCGCAATACCCGCGCCGATTAATGCATTCATACAAAACTCCTTGGACCTGTTCGATAACCCGGATGGTTGACCAAAGGTCAGCTTGCAAGTCTTGGCTTCCTTAGATTTAACCTCTTATTCCGTTTTCACCGCCTCGGCGACGAAAAGGGTTGTTAAAAAGGCAAAGACCAGGGCCTGAATAAGGCCGTCGAGAAAATCAAAGTAAAGCGAAATCACCGGCGGCGCCGCGACAGGGGCAACCGCCTCAATGAGCCGCATGATGATAAGGCCCCCAAGGATATTGCCGAACAGCCGCAGGCAGAGGCTTGTCGGCCGGATGACATATTCCATGAGGTTAAAGGGCAGCATCATCGGCACGGGGTGGAGCAGGTTTTTTGCCCAGCCCTTCAGGCCCCGCGCCCGGAGACCTCCGAAAAGCACCATCAGTATCGAGATGACGGCGAGGGCGGCGGTAAAGTTGATGTCCCTGGCGGGCGGCTTTATGGTAAAGGGAGGACTGTAGTGATGTCCGCCGAAGGAGACCCCAATCGGGGAAACCGCCGGGAGGATGTTTGCCAGGAGAAGGAAGAGAAAAACCGTACCGATATAGGGACCGTAAATTTTCGCCCTGCGGCCGAACTGCTCCCTGGAAAAATTGTCGAGGAATTCAACGGCCGCCTCAAGAATTGCCTGGGCCCCCCGGGGAACGGTTTTCATCCGGCGCGTCAGCACAAGGGCGGCGATGATGAGTATCGCCATCGTTACCCAGGAGACAAACACCGTTTCGTTTATCGCGATTTCGGCCCCGGAAATTTTAAAGCTGAATACGTTGACAAAGTCAAGAGCTTCGTCGATTTCCCGCGCCAGGTTCATTTTTAAACTATTCCTTTTTGAAAAAGAAATCGTCACGGAAATATTTTTTCAGCAGTTCCTCGGAGACCTTGCCGCTGCCGCTCATGCTGGTCCATGTTTCTTCAAGAAAGCCCTTTGTCAGGTAAAAGCTGCCCAGAAGGAAGAATTCCGCCACTTTGGAGACCGCGCCCATTGCCTGGTACATCCTTACCGTATTGTCCAGTACAAAGTCGGTCATAAGGTATTCGACAACCACCTGCTGGGAAAGGTTGACCGCGAATACCACTTCGGAGATGGGGTAGCCGTTCTGCATCCTGTCTTTGCCGAGTTTCACGAAGAAATCTCCAATCAGGCTGCGGTCAATGCCCCTGTCCAGGCTGCGGGCGAGAAGGGGATAAAAATCGGCGTTGGATTTTATCAGGGTTTCGTCCTGAAGGCTGTTGTAGTGCTTCAACTGGCTGGCTTTGCGGATCAGCCCCTTCCACCGGAAGGCCAGGTCATGGGATTTGAAATTCAGGGTGTCTATAAGCTCCCTGTTTACCATGTTCCGAGTATATCATTTTCACTTATTGTTAGCAAGTAGCCGCGTTACTCATGAAAGATGTTGCCGAAAAGCGGGCGGATGTCCGGATGTTCCGGTGAAAGCATGCCGAAAACACCCAAACCGGCGGGTTTCTCCCGCGCGCAGGGTGTATGCGGCCAAAGGGCTTATACGCCCCTGAGTAATTCCCTCGGCTTCGATCCCTGGGCGGGACCTACAACGCCCTTGTGTTCCATTTCCTCAACCAGGCGGGCGGCGCGGTTGTAGCCGATTTTAAGCCGCCGCTGTATGTAGCTGGCGCTGGCCTTGCCCTGCTGGAGCACAATCTCCAGCGCCTTGTCGTAGAGGGGATCATCGCCGTCGGAAAAGAGGGAAGGGGAGAGTTCGTCCTCATCCTCGTCGTAGAAGATTTCATCGTCGATGTAGTCGGGCTTGCCCAGGGTTTTGATGTATTCAACCACGGATTCGACCTCTTCTTCGGAAACAAAGGCGCCCTGCAGGCGGATGGGGAAAGGATCGACCGCGCCGGCGTAGAGCATGTCACCCTTGCCCAGAAGTTTTTCTGCGCCCACCATGTCGATGATGATCCGGCTGTCCATCTTGCTGGCGACCATGAAGGCGATTCGGCTGGGTATATTGGCCTTAATGAGGCCGGTGATTACGTCAATCGAAGGCCGCTGGGTGGCCAGCACCAGATGAATGCCCACCGCACGGCTCATGGCGCATAACCGCGCCACGGTGGATTCAAGCTCCTTGCCGGTGGTCGCCATAAGATCGGCGAATTCGTCGATTACCACCACGATGTAGGGCATATGTTCCTGGGCGATGTTCTTTTCACTTATACGCTTGTTGTAGCTGCGTATGTCCCGCACGCCCATAGCGTCAAGGCAGGCGTAGCGCCGTTCCATTTCGTAGATGCAGTACTGCAAAGCCTGGAAAGCCTTCTTCGGTTCGGTGATGACCGGGGTAAGCAGGTGGGGTATGTCGTTGTACAGCTTGAGTTCCACGATCTTGGGATCGATGAGCATGAGTCGGCACTCCATCGGATGCCGCTGGTAAAGAACCGAAAGGATCATGGCGTTGACGCAGACCGATTTTCCGGAGCCGGTTGCGCCCGCAATGAGCAGGTGGGGCATCTGTACCAGATCCACGGTGACCGCCTCGCCGGTGATGTCCTTGCCCAGCACCACGGGAACTTCAAGCCGCTTCCCCTGCCGCTGCTGTTCCCCCTCGATTATCTCCCGAAAGGAAACAATGTTCCGCTTCGCGTTGGGCACCTCGATGCCCACCGCGTGTTTGCCCGGAATGGGGGCGACGATGCGGACGGAAGAAGCCGCAAGGCGCAGGGCTATATTGTCCTGGAGGTTGACGATCCTGGAAAGTTTTACCCCCGGCGCGGGAAGAATTTCGAACATGGTGATGACCGGCCCCTTCCGGATGCCCGTCACTTCCGCCTGGATCTTGAATTCCTCAAGGGTTTCCCTGAGTATCAGGGCCGCGTCCCTGGTTGCCTGATCGATGAGCCAGTATTCGCCGTCAGGGTACTTGTTGAGAATATCCAGAGGTATCTTCCAGGAACGGAGGGATCCCGCCGCGGGGGCGGCGGATTTTTTTCTGCGCTCCCGTTCCAGATGTTCCAGACTCGCGGCTTCCGCTTCCTTCAGCGCCCGTTCAATATCGTCCGGAGCTGCGGCTTCTTCGGCTTCAGTGTCGAGAGGTTCGACCTCTTCGACGAGCTCCGCTTCTTCGGCCTGCGCGGCGCTGTCCGGCAGGAAACCGTTATGCGCATCCACGCCATTTTCCCCGGCGGCGATACCTTCCGCCGCGTTCCCTGTCTCCGCCTCCGTTGTTTCCGCCGCAGGCTCCGCCTCCGCCGCTTCTTCGTCCGCGGCCCCGGCATCCTCCGCGTCTTCGGCGTCCGCCCTGTGCTCCGGGATTCTTTCAGGGCCTTCCCCGATCATTACCACGCCGTTCAGGGGCGGGGGAACAAGAAGAGGCCCTCTCCTGCCGCCGCGGCCCCGGCGCATATCCGCCCCTGTTCCGTAAAGGCCCGAAAAGAAGAGGGCGTTCCTCAGGGAACAGAGCGCAAGGACTTCAAGAACCGTAATGAGGACAATGACGAAACTAAATCCCGTTTTGCCGGCAAAATCAAGGAAGGCAAACTGTTTCGAACGGATTTCAAAATCGCGGATAAAGGCGATACCTGTTGCCAGTGTCAGAAAGGGAAAGATCCCCGCGCTGAGGATAAAGATCCGATCCGGACGCCATTTCGGGTCCGCCAGAATGAACGCGGCGTAACCGAGAAAGACCGGAATGAGAAAGGCAAGGATCCCGTAGGAACGGACAAAAAAATCGCCGGGCGCCTGCGGAAAAATTCCAAAGCCCAGGAGGGCTTCCGCGACGAAAAAACCGAGGAACAGGGCGCTTATGCCCAATAGTACCGCCAGCGCGATACCGGCGATGCGGAATTTGAGATCGGTGTCCATCATCTATATATCGGCAAAAGACGCGGCCAAACTCAAGTCTATGGTGTATAATAGAGATATCCGTAGAGGGCGGCCGCGGCCAGAACTTTTCTTCCGTAATCGCGGGTTTCCGCGTATTCGATGGTTGCCAGACAGAGATCGGCGGGAAGCTCCCCGCCGCCCGCGCCGCCGCTGTCCGGGGGGCGGCTTCCGGCGGCCCGCCTGTCCGCCTCGCGCCAGCGCCTGACCCGGTTCATACCGCCGTTATAGGCAAGCAGCGCCGGAAGGGGGCTTCCCATGCGGCCGATGAGATAAGCGAGGTAGGCCGCGCCGATACGGATGTTTGTCTCCGGGTCACGCAGGTCGAGGTTTCCTTCCCCGCCCAGGCCTGCCCCCCTGTCGGGCGAGTTCCTCCGGATACGGCCGGCCATTTCTTCCGCCGTGGCGGGCATAAGCTGGGTCAGGCCCACCGCGCCTGCCCGCGAAACAATGCCGCTCTGGAAGGCGCTTTCCGTGCGGACAAGGCCGAAAAGCAGTTCCGGGGCAAGACCGGTTTCCTCCGCGTATTTCTCAATCAATTCCCGAAAGGGGCGCGGGTAGCAGAGTTCCAGATCCCGCCGGCCGGGTTCAGCGCCTTCCCTTTCCAGACAGAGAGAAACAAGCCGTATTGATTCGGCGTACAAACCCGCCCCCGCGAGGGCCTCCGCCAGGACCCGCAAATCCTCCTCCGCCAGTTCGGCCTCCAGCGCCCTGATATAGGGGAACGCGAAACCGGCCGCGCCGTGGCTGAAAAAACCCAGGAGGAACCGCATGGCGGGGTTTTTTTTGCCCGGCCCGGCTCCCGCGCCGTTCCCGGCCCCTCCCGCTCCGTTCCCGGCCCGCGGCGGGCCGGCCTTTTCCGCGGGGGGCTTGCCGGTTTCCGGCAGTTCCGGAAAAGGTTCCCCCAGGGCGGCGGCGCTCATGGCGCGGTAGTAAAAGGCCGGACTTCCCGCTTCGCGGGCGATGCGCAGAAAGGCGGCGGCCGTGTCCCCTGTCCCGGCCTCCGCGCCCCGCGTTTTCCGAAGCGCGGCCGCGGCGGTCTCCGGCGAAAGGAAGCCTTCCTCCAGAGCCCGGCCGATGATGTAGGCGTATTTCGCCGTCGAGGCCCTGTCGGACCGGTTTTCAATCAGCTCGAAGATCCGTACAAAACCGCCCCACTGCCGTTCCGCGGCAAGATAGCGGGCAAGCCTGTCCAGAATGCCGGAAAAATAGAGGGGGTCGTTCCACCGGGGAATGTAAAGCGCGAACTCCCGGACCGCCCGGCCGGGACTGCCGGTCAGCGCCGAATCGAGGATGTACCAGACGCAGGCGTCCTGCTGGATCGCGTCCGGGGCAAAGGCCAGAGCCTGGGCAAAAAGCTCCGTCCCCCGGTCAGGACGGCCGCGCTGCCTGGTTATACGCGCCGCGAAAAAAAGAAGGCTGAAGCGGATCTTCAGGCTCTGCCCCTCCGCGGAAAAACGCGAAAAAGGCTCCACGGGGAACCTTTCGGGATCCTCCGCGAGCCTTTTTTCCCAGCCCAGCAGCAGGTCGAACCCTTCGCCGCCGGAATCCGCATACTGAAAACACCTTCCCAGATCGTTCAGCAGGGCGGGGTATTGAAAGAACAGCGCGGGGCTGCCGTTCAGGCAGACGCGGAAAGATTCCAGGGCTTCCGCGTAACGGGCGCGGGCGGCGGCGATACGGCCCTCCGCGGCCGCCGATTCGGCGGGGCCGAAAAGGCCGGGATCGCGCCGGCGGCATTCGCGCAGCACGTAGAGCGCCGCGTCGCCGGGGAAAGCGTCCCTGTCCGCGGCGCCGTTTCCGGCGCTGTCCCGCGCGCCTTCCGGCTGTCCCAGCAGGAAGGCCAGGGCCTTTTCCCGCGTTTCCGGCGGCGGCGCGGCAAGCGCATCGAAGGCGGCGGCCCAGGGCGCGGGCGCTTCCCGCCTGATCCGGACGCGCGCTTTTTCGGAAGGCGGATTCCCCAGGGACATAAGCCTGAGCAGTTCCCCGGCCGCGGCCTTTCTGATATAGGGATTGGCTTCGTTCAGGGCTTTTTCAAAATGCGCCCGGGCTTCGGCGGATTTGCCGCCGGCCTCCCCGGCAGCCGCGGATTCCGCCATGCCGAGCAGACCCCGGTAAAAATCAGGCCGGGGCAGGGCAACGCATGAGGCAAAGCCGAGGAACAGGAAAAAAACCGGCAGGAAAATTTTCAGGCCCGGGGAAGGCATTGATCCATGGTCAGTTTTTCGGCGGAACGCGGATGCTTGTTCCCGAGATAATAAGATCCGGGTTGCGGATATTATTGAACCGGGCAATCCGGCGATAGAGCCAGGGATCGCGGTAAAAGGCCTCGGAAATATCCCAAAGGGTATCGCCCCAGCGGATCCTGTAGGGGGCGCCCTCTTTGGGAATTGTCGAGGGAACCCTGTACGAAGAAACCGGCGCGGGCGGGCGGTTACGCCTGCCGGGCTGCCGTTCCGCGGTTTGAGGCGCGGAGGGCGCCTCTATTACCGGCGGGGGAGCCGCCGGGGCCTGCGGCTGGGCGGCGGGCGGCTGCGCTGTCTGGCTTGCCGGGGGCTTGACCGCCGGGGCCGGCTGCGCGGGCGGCGGAGAGGAAGGAACGGTCTTTTCAACGGCGGGTTTGGCCTCCGTTCCCTTGAAAACGGCCCAGCCGCCGAAAAAGAAAAACCAGAGGGCGGCGATGATCAGGACAAGAACCACACCCGCGATAACAAGGACGATCCAGGGGAACTTCTTTTTCTCTCCGTCCTGGCCCTCCGGCGGGGCCTCGTCCTCATAGAGGGCGCTGGGCGGCTCCTCGTTCTGTTCCAGCTCGAAATCGGGAATCTCATATTCCCTGTTATCCTCGTCCAGGGATTTAAGGGAAACATTGAGCACCTGATGCTCCCCGCCGGCGCCGGTATCCAGATCAATGGCGTCGGCCGTAATATCCCCGTCTTTTCGGGAAGAAATTACCAGTTCAATGGACGGCTCTCCCTTCGGCCTGGGTTTGATATTCTCGACGACCAGACTGCCTATATACTGGGCATCGGCCATGGTCCGGGTAAAACTTCTATAAAGATCGATCTGCACACTGCGCTGTTTGTC
>JAISND010000031.1 GCA_031276615.1 Treponema sp.
GCACCTCTTCCTGTTCATAAGCCGCCTGAAGGACAAAGAGGGCATCGGCATCGGTAAAGAGCGGCCGCCGGAGGATCAGGCCCCGGGGGCCGGGCGGAAAACAGGCCGTATCGGGAAACCCGTCAAGCGCCATGAGATCGTAATCAATGCATTGGGCGGCGCGGAGTCCCGCTTTTTCTACAAGCTTTTCCAGAACCAGCGCCTCTCTTTTAAGCCCCTGAAGGGCGTGAATGGGAATGACGCCGAAAAAACGGTTAAGGAAACGGGGAAAGGGAATGTCGAAGCGGCCGTTAAAAACGGGAAACAGTATCCGCCTTGAATGAAGGATCAGGGCGGAAATATTCGCTTCCCTGTCCCGCAGAGTCCACACATGATCCCGCGGGGTACGGGAAAGAAACTTTCCGCCGGCGCCGACGTACCAGGGCTCCCGGGCACGGAGCAGGGCTTCGGGCACGGCGGAATCGGCCCGCTTCATCCTGCGCCAGCGGAGATTTTCAGCCACCGCCTTCCTCCCTGGAACGGATCTCAATCATAGGGAAGGCTCCCCCCGGCGGGAATTGTTCCGGCTATCGCGGAAAAGCCTACGATAAAAGATTCTGGCGCATAACTGTAAACCGCTACCGCTCCGTCCACCCAGGGAACGCTTTCCAGATATACGGGACTGAGTACGGACAGCACTATCACCTTTTTGCGCATCCCCTCAAGATTCTTCAGAAAGCGCAGGCCCGCGGTATCGGAAAGGCAGAAGATGATCGTATCCGCGTTCCGGGCATAAGAGACAAATTCCGCGGCGCCCCGGGATTCGGAATACCAGTAGGAAGAAGCGTCAGGGTAGGCGGCCTTGCCGGCGCGGAAAAAATCGGTGAACTGCCCCGCGAGTAAAACGCGCCCCGCGGTTTCGGCCTTCAGGGGAACAGGCGTCTGCGCGCCGCCTTTTATCAGGGTGACACTGCGGGCGGCAAGGTTAAGAAAAAACTCCGCGCCTTCGGGGTCGGGCAGTTCCGTATCGACCTTCCGCAGATCGGGAATAAGGGGAACTTTTTTATCTCCGCGAAGATAGCGCAGCTTTACTTCCAGTACGCGCCGGGCCGCGTCGCGTACCCGTTCGCGGAATTCCGCGTCGTCCCGCATGGAACCAAGCAGGCTTGTCCAGACCGGATCGTAGAGGCTGGGCGTTTTGGAAAGCATGATGATGTCGTTCCCCGCGAGCAGGGCCTGTTTTGCCGCGCGGGAAAGGCTCCCCGCCCATGTGGTGGCGCCGTTCATCATAAGATCGTCGGTGATTACAATTCCCCGGTAGCCGATTTTGCCACGCAGCAGGTCCCGGAGAAACCAGGATGAAAGTGAAGCAGGGGTAGAGGCGGCCCCGGTATTGGGAAAGGCAAGGTGGCCGCTCATCACCGCGGGGAGTCCCTCCCTGGCAAGCATGCGGTAGGGCGCCAACTCCCGTTCCCAGAGTACCTCGAAGGGGGCTTCGATTTTCGGCAGTACGCCGTGGGAATCGAGATCCGTACCGCCGTGTCCCGGATAGTGCTTTGCCGTCGGAATGATCCCCGCGGCCTGCTGGCCCTTCATAAAAGCGGCGCCAAGAATCCCCACTTTGACAGGATCGCTCCCAAAGGCGCGGGGTCCGATGAGGGCCGATTCCCGGTTGGTGAAAAGATCCACCGTCGGGGCAAAATTCATGTTGATACCCAGCACCGAAAGTTCCCGGCCTATGTAGTAACCGGCAAGGTAGGCGTCCCGCGGATAACCCGAAGCGCCGATTGCCATATTGCCCGGCGTCTCGCTGGTACTCCCCTTCACATGGCGTATCCAGCCGCCCTCCTGATCCGTGGCCACAAGAAGCGGGATGCCGAAACTCTCCCCAAGACTCGTTTTTTGAAGAAGGCCCACCGTTTGGGCAAGCCGCCGGGTATCGCCGGTGTTCCAGCCAAAGATTTTTATCCCGCCGATGTTCCGGTCACGGATCCAGTCCATGATGAGCGGTGAAGGTTCCGCGCCGACCCAGCCGAGCATGAAGGTCTGCGCCAGGGCCTGCCCGTCGCTCATCGCGGCGGTGATGGCGGCGGCCAGTTCTTCGGGCGTTCCCGAATCTTCGAAGCTGAGGGAAAACAGGGCGGAAGGGCAGGCAAGGAGAAAAAGGATAAACAAAGCTGAAACGGTACGTGTGTTCAAGATAAGAATGTAATCCCTGTTACCGGCCGTATTGAACGCCCCTGATTTCGTCTATGTACTCCGCCGCACTGTGCGCCGCGACCGCGCCTTCACCGGCTGCCACCACCACCTGGCGGAAAGAGCCGGAACGTACGTCGCCCGCCGCAAACAGCCCCGGAACGGAGCTTGCCATTTTCTGATCGGTAAGGATGTAGCCGTTTCCGTCAAGCTCTGCCCGGATTCCGGCGCCGCCCTCCGCCCCGCCTCCGGCAGCCAGCGCGGACTGCGGCGTGATTCCGGCAAACACAAAAACCGCGTCCGCGGCTTCCTCACGGGTTTCACCGGTACCCTTTCCGTCATTTCCCGTCCGTTCAAGAATCACGGACGCGACTTTTTGCCCGCCCCGTATTTCCTTTATGGCTGTGTTGAAGCGGACCTCAATGCCGGGGCTGCGCAGGGTCCGTTCCGCAAGCGCCTTCTGGGCGCGGAAACGATCGCGGCGGTGCACAAGCACTGTCCGGCCAAGGCGGGAAAGGTACCGGGCTTCGTCGCAGGCCGCGTCTCCGCCGCCGACCACGAAAATTTTTTTGTTTCTGAAAAAGGGCCCGTCGCAGCTTGCGCAATACGAAACGCCCCTGCCGGTAAATTCCTTTTCGCCCGGCACGTCAAGGGTACGGTGTTTCGCGCCCGTGGCGATGATCACCGCCGGGGCTTTCCGGGTTTCGCCGTCCGCGAGACCGGCGGTAAAAACATTCCCTTCTTTTTTCAGCGAAAGAACGGATTCGGCAAGAAAAGAAGCGCCGAAAGCTTCGGCCTGGCGGTGAAGGTCCCGGGAAAAATCAAAACCTGTTCTGGGCCCGGCCAGAACCCTGCCGTCCTCGTCGAGAAGGGCCACATTCCCCGGATAGTTTTCAAGAACATCAATAAGCAGAACCTGCCCGCCGGGCGCAAGCTGTTCGATTACCAGGGTCTTGAGTTCCGCGCGGGCACCGTACTGGGCCGCGGTAAGTCCGGCAGGCCCCGCTCCGATTATCAGCAGATCAAAATCAGCGTCGATCATGGATTCTCCTTGTGCGTTCATTCTGCTATAATAAATAAAATTTTATGAAACGAAAAGCCGCGTATCCGCCGTTTTTTCCCGCGATTCTTCGCGCCGCGGCGCTGTTCCTTTTTGCCGGCGGAATCGCCGCGCAGAATTCCGCCGGTTCCGGCGCTTTCCCCCGTATAGAACCCGACCCCAGGGCGCTCGAATACGCCGGGGAAAAAACAGAAAAGGGCTACACCTGGGAGGCTCTTGCGGAGATCAGCCTCTGGGCTTCCGGCGCGGCAGGCGGAGGGCCGGAAAATTCCGCCGGGGCCGGTGGAGACGAATACCTGGACAAAATCCGCGCCGCCGCCGCGGAACTGGAAACCGACCCGGCGCTTCCGGCCGGCAGCCGCGAACGCGGCGAATACATCCTCGCCTATACGCACAAAAAATTTCTCAAATCCTATTCGCTGAATCAGACCAGGCTTGACACGCTCCTCTCAAACGGCAGGTACAACTGCGTTTCATCGGCGGTACTCTACATGATCCTTGCGCGATCAAACGGACTCGACGTGCGCGGCGTTATGACCAGGGACCACGCTTTTGCCGTACTGTATGCCGGCGCTGAAGCCGTCGATGTGGAGACAACCAACCCCTACGGTTTCGATCCCGGCAATCGCAGGGAATTCCACGACGGCTTCGGCAAACTGACGGGCTTTGTATATGTACCGGCAAAGAACTACCGGGATCGCGCCGGGATTACGCCGGTAGAACTGGTTTCGCTGATTCTGTCAAACAGAATATCGGAACATGAAAGGCAGAACCGCTTTGCCGAAGCCGTCCCGCTCGCGGTAGACCGGGCGGCCCTGCTTCTTGACCGGGGCCGCGCGGATACCGGCGCGGCGGGAACATCCGATTCGGAGGCGCCCTTTTTTGAGGATCCCCGACAGGACATGATGAACCGGCTTTTCAATTACGGCGCCTTCCTTTTGAAGGCGGGAAAGGAAGAAGACTGCCTCCGCTGGGCGGCCTTCGCGGGCGGGCGCTACCCCGATGAAAAACGCTGGCAGGAATTTATCCTTGCGGCAGTGAATAACCGGATTCAAAAGCTGGTCAGGGCCGGCCGCGTTGACGGGGCGCGGAATTTTCTCGCCGTGAACGGCGCCCTTTTGAATTCCGCGAATTACGATCAGATGGACTCGGCGCTTGCGGATATAGAATTGTCAGGCAGGGCTTCCGGAATAAAAAACGCCGGTGATGCGGACGCGCTTCTCGCCGATATTGAGGCAGCCCGCGCAGGCATGCGGCTCAACGCCGAAAGAGCCGAAGAACTGCGAACCTTTGTCATTCTGAAAGCGGCGGCCCTTCTCTCCGCGGCGCCGGGAGGCGGCTGGCGCGCGGCGATTGATCATATCAACGGGGCTGTCAGGCG
>JAISND010000156.1 GCA_031276615.1 Treponema sp.
GCTTCCGCCATGTCAGTAATTTTCGAACGCCGTTCGGTGCGTAATTTACTGCCGAAACCTGTCGAGGCCGAAAAGATCGATCTTATCCTGCGCGCAGGTTTCGAGCCACCCTCGGCGCACAACAGTCGTCCCTGGGAATTCCTTGTAATCCGGGAACGGGATGGTCTTGACGCCCTCGCCGGGATGAGCCCCTATTCGAAAATGTGCGCCCAGGCCGCCGCGGCGATAGTTTCCTGCGCCAGCCTGGAACTCGCCGGCGCGGAAGAGGACTGGTGGGTTCAGGACCTTTCGGCGGTTACCGAGAATATCCTCCTCCAGATCGTTGAAGAGGGGCTTGGCGGAGTCTGGCTCGGCTGGTATCCGGACAAAAGCCGGACAGCCGCCCTGAAAGCGCGCTTTGGCCTTCCGCCGCGCGTTGTTCCCTTTTCCGTTGTGGCACTGGGCTACGATGCGAATCCCGCGGCGGGCCGTTCCGGCGTGTCACGGTTTGACGCGTCAAAGGTACACTACGGCGCGTGGAGCGGTCGTTGAGCTTCCCCGTGTTTTCCGGCCCATGCCGGATCTCACCAGGGCCGCTTTTCCGAAAAATGAAGTTTCGGGGAAGCCTCTTTGTTTTTGCCTTTCTCTCCGTTCCCCGTTTCGTTTTCGGCGCGGAACCGGGCATTCCCCCCGGTACGGATTTGTCCCGAATTTACAACAGGCCCCGGGTTGTCTCTTCGTCGATAAGCTGGGAGACCCTGGAGAACAGACGCTGGATACTCATGGACGCGGATGTTCATGTTTTTTCGGACATTCCCTTTGAAAAACTTTGCGCGCTGTCCCGGGACATGGAGAATTTTCCGTCCTTCTTCAGGCGCCTCAAAGGGGCCGGTGTTACGAAGTTTGGCTCCTCATCCCTGATTGAGATGTCGGTCAGCGTCGGCCTGATGGGTATAAATTATGAAACCACCTATACGATGTATGTCACCGAACCGGTGAATATTTCGGGCCGTCTGCTGATCGATTATTCTTTTTTTTCAGGCGACGGCCTTGTGAAGAATGACGCCCACGGAACCTGGTACCTGGATGCCGCGTCGCAGGACGGCGTTCCGGGCACGTATGTCCGTTATACGGCCCACGGGGTCGTGCTGAAAAAATATCCCCTCCAGGAGACCATCATGGAGATGTTTATCAACATGGAGCATGTGGAAATCATGAATCAGCTTCTGAGGGAGGGGAGGAAAAGGTAACTCTTTTGTTATACGCAACAGCCTGAAACCCTTCCCGCCTGAGGGCGCCCAGGCGGCTGAAGCCCGCGGGTTTTTCCCGGTCAAAGCGTTCCGCGCCGGCCGAGGCAAGCGCGACGAGCGCCGTGCCGCCGGGAACGAGAAGGCGGGCGATCCCTTCCCAGAGCGGGCCGTGGCGATCCTTTTCGCCGGGCGCGCGCGGGGCTTTCGGGGACACGGTTTCGGGGAAGGCGGCGATAAAGGAAAACGGGCCGTCCCTGACCGCGGGAAGATCCACGGCGCACAGGATTTCAGGGCCGGAGAGGCCGCCGCCCGGGCCGCCGGGTTCTCCTTCCCCCCGCGCCAATTCACCGCCGGCGCGGACCGGAAACGCGGTGCGGATGTTGTGCCGGGCGGCTTCAAGGGCAAGGATATTCCTGCCCGACAGAACAAGCGAATACCCGCCCGCCGGGCCCCGCGTGCCGGGGCCTGCTCCCCGCAGGTATCCGAGCAGCCAGAGGGGGAAAAAGCCCTGTCCCGGTTCATGGACAAGCAGTGCCCCGGCCGCCGCAAGGCCCAGTTTTTCCGGCCCGAGGCGGCGCGCGAGTTTTGCGGCCGCCGCTGCCGCGCCGCCGGGGGAGTCGAAGCCGGCGGCGCCGTACACCGTGTCCAGGCGCAGGGGAATCCCTTCCATGCGGTAATCGCCGGATTTTCTGAGGTAAAAGGGGCGGCTTGCCAGAAGGCCGCCGGAGGCCTCCCGCTCTTCCGGCCGACAGCCGCCGGACACGGCCCGGCCGGACGCGCCGTACACAAAAACGCTGTGTCCGGCGCCGGCTTCTTCCTCCGGCGGGCGGGCGCAGGATTCTTCAATCCGCGCGCGGAAAAACCCCGCCAGGCTGTGAACCACGACCAGCATGACCAGGCCGCCGGGATTGAGCAGCGCGGCGGAACGGCGGATAAAATCTTCCAGCACCGGCCTTCCCGCCTTGGCGGGGACGTTGCTCAGAATAAGATCCCAGCGCCCGCCGGAAGGGCCCGCGAGGAGCGGTTCCGTGCGGGCCTCAAGCGCGTCCGGCGGGATTTGGTTTCTGCGGGCGTTGTATTCGGTGAAAAGCCGCGCCATTTCGTCGCGATCCTGGGAGCGGACCCGGGGGCCGGCGGAAGAAACGGAAAGGCCGCCCTCCGCCCGGACGGCTCCGAGCGCCGCCGCCGCGCAGATTCCGATAACGCCGGCGCCGCAGCCGCAGTCCAGAACGGCGCGGGGCGGGGCTTTTCCGGCCCTGAGGTCTTCGTCAAGCCGGCGGGAAAAAGTCCTGAGGAGGAGCCGCGTGCCCCGGTCGATATCCGCGGAACTGAAAAGCTCCCGCGAGAGGGCAAAGGTAAAATCCCTGCCGCGGAACCTGAAGGGAACTTCCCTGGCAAGGTACCGGGAAACGGACGAAAAGCCGGGGCAGGGGTCGGCCATGGGATTTCAGCTGTTCACCCGCTCCACGTACTCGTTGGTCTCGGTATTCACCAGAATTTTTTCGCCCTGTTTGATGAAGAGCGGCACCCGGACGGTAAGGCCCGTTTCGGTGGTAACGGGTTTGGTCGCGCCGGAAACCGTATCGCCCTTTACGTAGTTCTCGCTTTCCGCCACGGTAAAGACAACCTTGTAGGGAATCCTGATATCGATAACCTTGCCCTCCCAGATGGAAAGATCGTAGACTTCGCCTTCCTTGAGGTAATATTTCTTGTCCCCGTGTTCCGCGACGGGAACTTCGTACTGGTCGTAGGATTCGTTGTCCATGAAATGGTAGTTGTCCTGGTCCGCGTACTGGTACTGGCAGGTGTGGGTGTCAACCTGGGCGTCCTCGACTTCCTGCTGGGTGGGGATGGTTAAAGTCAGCACCGAGCCGTCTTTAATGCTCTTCATTTTTATCCGGGCAATGGCGGTTCCCTTTCCGGGGTTGTGAAATTCCCGTTCAACTACAAGATAGGGCTGGCCCTTCTGCAGAAGGCAGCTTCCCTTGACTATGTCTCCGCCTCGAATCATACAATACTCCTTGTCCCGCAAAACCGCTGTTTTTATGGGCTTCGGGCCGGTTTCAAAATCCGGCCGGTTCCGAAACAGCCTCGTGTATAAATCTGGATTATAACGGAAAGCGCGCGCTTAGGGAAGGAGTTTTTCCAGTTCCTCCACGAGGCGGCCGAAGGCGTCGCAGGCCGCCAGAACCGGTTCCGGCGAGGACATGTCCACTCCCGCCACCCTGAGCGATTCGACGGGGA
>JAISND010000171.1 GCA_031276615.1 Treponema sp.
TTGTCAAAACGTACTTCTATCACAGGGCCGTCCTCTCCTTCTTCCATTCCGATAACATTTCCGTAACCCTGATCGTCGTGAAACACCCTTTCCCCCATCCGCCACCTGTCGTCGGAAGAACGCCTGCCGGCGCCCCGCCCGTATTCCGCGCCCTGCCATGAGCGGGAGGCCTGCCGGGTTCCGCCGCCCCGGGCTTCTGTCCGGGACAGGAAACCCGCCGGGGCGGCGCCGATAATCCGCAGGTTAGACTTGTCCGCCTCACGCAAAAAAAGGGACGGCAGCATGGGCTGGGTTCTGCCGTACATACGGCGCAGGGCGCAGGAACACAGGTACAGTTCGTCCATCGCCCTGGTAGCCCCCACGTAAAAAAGCCGGCGCTCCTCTTCCAGATCATCGGCTTCCTTGTCGTTCCGGGGAAAGATCCCCTGTTCAAGCCCGGTGAGTATTACCCGGCGGAATTCCAGGCCCTTTGTGTTGTGCAGCGTAATAAGGGTAACCGCGTCAAAATCCCCGGAACGGTTGTCTTCCTCTATTGAACGATCAAGCTCTATGTGTTCAAGGAATTCCGCAAGCCCGGCGGTATCGGCCGGATACAGGCTCGCCGCGTTAACCAGTTCCTGCAGGTTGCCGATCCGCTGGTATCCGTTAATTTCGTCATGGGCGCTGTGATATTCGGCCAGGCCCGAATCGCGGATCAGAACCGCCACGCACACCGAAAGCCCTTCACCGGATCTCAGGTTCGGCGAGGGGCCTTTGCCCGCCTCCGGTCTGCCGCCCGCCGGTTCGTCCGCCGCGTTCGCCCTGCCGCCGCCAGACTTGCCGTTCGCCTGCCTGCCGTTCGCCGGTCTACCGTTCGCCTGCCCGCCGTTTGCCGGCCTGATGTCCGGCCCGTCCTGCCGGCTGCCGGCAAAGTCCTCCCCTTCGTTTTCCGCAAGCAGTCCGCGGACCCGTTCCAGTATCGCGGCAAAGGTTTCTATCCCCAAAGCCGCCCTGGGGGGAAGGACAAGACGGCGGGCGGCGTCAAGCAAACCCTGTCCGCCTGAAAAACCGCCGCGAAACCGTTTTTCGGGGAACGGTTCTTCCTCCATGCTGATTTTATCAGAATCAATAGTATCGGAATTAATTCTATCGGAGGTGTTGGTAAAATCAAACTGGGTCTGCGTTCCGGACCTGGCCCTCAGGGTTCCGCCCGGCGATCGAAGCCCGGTATCCCGGGCCGTTTCCCCGCTTTCAAAGGCCGCGACGATCTTTTCAATGCTCGCCCCGCCTATTCCCCGGGCGGGTTTGTTGACGACCCGGCGAAAGGCAACCTCGTCACGGGGATTTACCACAAGGGCAAGCAGGGCCAGGGCGTCTTTTATTTCTTCCCGCTCATAAAATTTAAGAGAGCCCACAACCCTGTAGGGGATGCGTCTTCTCAGCAATTCCGTCTCAAAGCCCAGAGACTGGGCGTTGGTTCTGTAGAGTATGGCCCAGTCGGAATAACGCGCCCGTTCGGCTTTTTTGCCCCCGGCCGAACGTTCAACAAGTTCCGCGCAGAACGACGCTTCCTCATCCTGATTGGGAAGAAAAACCAGCGCCGGTTTTTTTCCGCCGATCCGGCAGGCCTTGAGGGTTTTGCCGAGCCTGCCTTCGTTATGATTCACTACCGAGGAGGCAAGGTTGAGAATTGGGGCAAAGGAACGGTAGTTCTGTTCCAGCCGTATTATGTCGGTTCTCGGAAAACGATCGGGAAACTCGAGGATGTTTTTTACCTCCGCGCCCCGGAACCGGTAGATCGACTGATCGTCATCGCCGACCACGCAGAGGTAGGTTGTTTCACCGGCAAGCTCGCTGAGCAGCCTGAACTGGGCGACGTTGGAATCCTGATACTCGTCTACCATGATAACCGAAAAGCGCTCCCTGAATCTGGAAGCAAGCTCCGGGTTGTTCCGCAAAATTTCAACCGGTAGTTTTATCAGGTCGCCAAAATCCACGTTGCCGATCTTCCGTTTCTTTTCTTCGTAAAGACCGTAGATTTTACGGAATTTAGGCCTGTAGTCAACGCGATCCAGTTCCGGATCTTCCGGGGAAAGAAAGTAATCCTTTGCCCTGGAAATAAGCGCCGCCATTTCACGGAGTTCGGCTTTTGGCGCATCCGCCATCAGGGTACCCAGAAGGGATACCGCGTCATCGTCGTCGTAGATCACAAAGCCCGAATTGAGACCCGCCAGGGCGGCGTTACGGCGGAGAAACCACGCTCCGAAAGAATGAAATGTCCTGAGCATGGCCCCGCCCGCCCGTTCATCAAGGCTCGAAGCCCTGGCGGCCATTTCCCTGGCGGCCTTGTTGGTAAAAGTTACCGCGAGGATCGACCATGGCGCGTAACCCCGTTCCCGGATAAGGTAGGCTATTTTGGTGGTAATGACCCGGGTCTTTCCCGATCCCGCGCCCGCGAGTATCAGGAGGCTTTTGCCGTCGTGAAGCACAGCCTGCCGCTGTTCCGGGTTAAGGGAATCAAGATAATCCATCCGGCTCAACCTCCAAATCAAAACCAGCCCTGCGCAGTACCCGGCAGGGAACAAGATCGCCGGCGTTCAAAACCGGCGCCGTTTTGAACGCCGTTTTGCGGACCGCCGGCGAAACGCCGGAAGCGGTTCCGGTATGTATAATCGCCGCGCCGTCCACTTCCGGCGCCTGACAGAAAAGCCTTCCCAGGCAGAAAGATCCGTCGATTTTTTCCTCTACCAGAACCTCCATGCGCCGGCCCACAAAACGGTCCATCCTTTTTTCGGTAATGGGGATTTGGTTTTCCTCGATAACCGCCTTGCGGCCTTCCGCGGTTTTCTTCGCCACCCGTTGCCCCATCGAATAGGCCGGCGTACCTTCTTCGCGGGAATAGACAAAAACCCCAAGCCAGTCGAACCGGGCTTTTTGCTGAAAATCAACAAGCATGGCGAAATCATCTTCGGTCTCGCCGGGAAAGCCGGTAAGGAAGGTTGAGCGGATCACCGCGTCGGGAAGAACGTCCCTGATACGGTCAAGAAGTTCCAGGTAACTTTCGCCGGTTCCTCCCCGGTTCATCGCTTTAAGAACGGAAGGAGA
>JAISND010000198.1 GCA_031276615.1 Treponema sp.
AGTCGGTGTTGTTGTAATGGCAAGGGGCGGACCAATGCCGTTGCGGGACAACCCTCACTCAACGGCAAACACCGCAATGCCGTGTTTGTTTAGCGCCGCAATGAACTTTTTCCGGTTTCCCTTGGGGACTATGAGCAGCCCCCCTTCGGCCCGGTAAACAAGGGACCGGAATTCCGCATCCCGGAGCAGTTCTTCCGTGATATGCTGATCAGAGGGAAGGCGGTACAGCAGCATGTCATCCGGAGTCTCGTCAAACAGCCCCGAACGGCTTATAACCTTTTCAAAAAGCGCGGACCAGTGGGGAGCGGGATCGGGGTCGATGAGTTTCTTGAATTTGTATACCCGCTCCTCAATTTGACTCTTTGCGGCGCACCCGGCAATAAATGAATCAGGGCTTATCCGCCAGCGATCCGGACCGAGCCTGCGGCCTATCTTGTCCAGATATACGGAGCGTTCCAGGGAGTTTCCCTGCACGGTCACCAGGAGCAGTTCTCTGTCCGCGATTGCCTGGTATTCCGACCTGGGACGGGCCGGGCGTTTTTCCGTCAGGCCCAGGCACCACTTGCCCAGCTCCGTAACCTTAAAAGTTTTAAGGGAATCGTAGGGCGAAATGGGACGTTTTTTTTCGCCCTGAACCCGCGGGAGAGGCGGCATGTGCTGGGTTATTTCAAGAATCCCCAGGGCGGCAAAGAGATAACAGTACGCTTTAAACAGGGGCGCAATCAAAAGCGGGCACAGCATAATGCCCTGGGGGGAAAATTCGCTGTAATAGTTGTCGGCATAGACCAGGCCGTCCATGATCAGCGAGTCGGCTTTGTATCGTATGTGTCTGCTAATGCCATCGGGAAAAAAAGTAAAATCCTGCCTGGAGCGGTAAATAAATGACGCGACTTTGTCGGCGTCAAAAGTCTTGCCGGCCCCCGCGCAGTCCATAAGGATAGACCGGAATATTCCCCGGGAAGAAGGCAGATCCCCTCCGTGCCTGAGGGAATAATCGGATCCCTTTGACATATGATCAAAGAGCAGGTTGTACTCAAGGGTGTGCCGGTCGGGAGGATTGACATATCCCTTGTGCCGGGATTTCTCGCCGAAGAAATCCTCCACCAGACTTTTTACTTCAGAATACCCATCCTCCGGGCGGGCAATTACATAGTTCTTCATGGACAGGATAAACCGGGCGCTTAGATCGGCGCTGTCGGGGAGCAGATCCGAAGCCTTAATTTCCTTGCCGGGAATATCGAAGGGCTTAAAACCGGAGGAAGATCGCAGTTCGTCCGCCTCTTTTTTCTTAAACCCCCGAATGCGCCGGTAGGGCGAATCTTCCGGTTTCATGCGGTTGAATAGCTCCGTCAGGGCTTCGTAGAGCAGGGGAAGGGAATCGGCAATGCCCGCGCTATTGTCCCAGGGAGGGGCGTCGCCGGGGCCGGCGGCGCAGCTTTCAAGGGCAAAATCCGGCGGCGGAACCAGCCATTCCAAAAGCATATTCCGTATACAGCGGGGAAGGATAGTGCAAGCCTGTCCGTACTGGAAATAGACATCAAGAAAGGCCAGGCCCAATTCGTCATGGAAAACCCACTCCTCTTTCCAGCTACGGATGGAAACAGCGGCAACCAGGGACACGCCGAATTCGGCCTCCAGTTTTTTTACCGGGACCAAATTGTCAAAGGCAAGCCGGCACAACAGGTTTTGTGTTAAAAGGGGAAACCCAAAGAACCATTTCCGGAACGCGTTTTCATTCTCAAAAGCCATTGCCGCCGCCAGCGCCGAAACCAGTTCGTGCTTTTTTGTTCCCGCAATTTTTTCTTCCGAAAAAACAGGATAGTATTTTTTCAGCGCATCCATGGCAAACCGGCTAAGGTATTCGGAATAGTTCTTTGCCCGTTGTTTTTTTGTGGGGAGATTCGGAAGCGTCATGGTTTTAATTTCCATGGCCCCTTTCATTGCCCGCCCCTCACAAGGTAGCTCACGTCTTCCGGGGAAAGGGACTTGATGGAGCCCGCTTCATCCGAAAGCAGCGCCATCGCCAAATCGGTTTTCCGTTTCTGCAGCTCCACAATGCGCTCCTCGATAGTGTCCCTGGCGATAAGGCGGAAACAGAAAACCGGATTCGCCTGCCCCATGCGGTGGCTCCGGTCTATGGCCTGGGATTCCGCGGCGCTGTTCCACCAGGGATCCAGGATAAAGATATAGTCCGCGGCGGTAAGGTTAAGCCCGATTCCCCCGGTTTTCAGCGTCATGACAAAGGCTTTGATTCCGCTGTCGGTCTGGAAGCGCCGCACCAGGGACTGCCGGTCCACGGTGGCCCCGGTCATGGTGAGGTTGGGGATCCCCGTGTTGGCAAGATCCTGGCTGACCAGATCCACCCCGGCAAGAAAATTTGTAAAGACCAGGCATTTGTGGCCGTTTCCGGCGATCTCCGCGATCCGGTCCATCAGGTAGAGTCGCTTTGCCGAAGGGCCGCCGTATTCGCCCTCCGCTTCGGGCACACTGGCAAGGCGCCGCAGTTCCGTAAGGGCCTTGAAAATAATGATGGAAGACTTCGCCATTTCGCCCTTGGCAATGATGCTGTCGATAAGCTCCTTGTATTCCTGCCGCCTCCGGTGGTAGATGGCAAGGTGGGGCTCCTCAAGGGCGATAAACGCGGTTTCCTCGGTTTTATCCGGCAGTTCCCTGAGCACCTCCCGCTTGAGCCGCCTGAGCATGAAGGGATAAATCCGCAGTTTGAGGTCCCTGAGCGCCTCCTCGTCGCCGTCCTCCTGGATGGGCCGCTGGTAGCGCCGGACAAAGTTTTTTTCGGAGCCGAAAAAGCCGGGGTTAAGAAAGCGGAACAGGCTGTACAGCTCCCCCAGGTTGTTTTCCACCGGCGTGCCACTCAAGGCAAGGCGCCGTTCAGCCCTGAGGGAAAGCGCCGCCGCGGCGGTTTGGGAACCGAGGTTTTTGATGTTCTGGGATTCATCAAGGATGACATAGAAAAATTCAATGCCCTGAAAATCCTCCACATCCCGCCGTAAGGTGGCATAGGTGCTGAGAATAATTCTAAACCCTGTGTCATGGGCGGCAATATCCGCCGCGTTCCGGTCAAGGCCGTAATACACCAGGCGGGGAAGCTCCGGCGCGAAACGATCAAGCTCCGCGGCCCAGTTGTACACCAGCGACTTGGGGCAGAGGATAAGGCAGGGGCCGCTTCCGCCCTTTTTTTTCAGGGCCCGCAGCAACGCTATCACCTGGATGGTTTTCCCCAGGCCCATTTCGTCGGCGAGGCAGGCCCCCATGCGGTGTTCGCCCAGGTAATCGAGCCAGCGCACCCCGTATTCCTGATAGGGCCGGAGTTCCCCCTCCGCAAGCGGCCAGGATCCTTCCCGCCCGGCAATGGTATTGTAATTGCTGAAAAAGGGCCGGGCGTCTTCCCAGACCTGCCCTTCAACCTGAATAAGATCCTCCTGGAGCAGCAGGGGAATATCAAAATAGGAAAGCTCTATTTCGTCTTCCCCCTTGATGGTGGAGATCAGCCGTTCCAGGCGGTCCATGACGCGTTTGTCGGGAAAGGATCGGCTCCCGTCGGCCAGGGTGATGCAGGAAGACTTCCGGTACTCCGCCATGAACCGGGCGAAGGAGTAGGTTTCCCCCTCGATTTCCACCTCCGCGTTCCCCGCAAAATAATCGATGCCCGCCCCCATGCCTGTAGCGCGGTTTGCGGAAAGTTTAACCCTGGGCTTTGAAAATTTAAGCTTGTACCCTGACAGTACTTCTGTTTCAAGCAGCGCAAAACGCTGCGAAAGGGCAAGGATGTTTTCGCCGATAAAGGCCCGGGCAAATTCCGGCTCGATAATAAAGCGGCCGTTTTCTTCGTAAAAAGCATCGCTGCGGGCAGCGCGGCGGCCCTTGCCCTGGCCTTTGGTCAGCATCTGCCTGAACTCGTCTTCCGGCGATTCCGGAAAAACAACCTCCGCGATGCCGATGGTTTTATCGGTTTCGTCCATTTCCGCCACGGTCACGATTTCCTCGTTCTCCAGAAAAAGGGGCGGAAAGCCCCGGAGAAAACTTATGGGCCGTATGTGGAGATACCCGTATTTGTCGATCTCCACAAAGAGCAGTCCCGGCAGCGCGAGGGCGGGCCGGGCCGGCTTAACCGACCAGCCTTCGTAGATCAGATCCGGACTGGAGAACCCCGAAACGATGAGGGAAATAAACGCGGGCAACTCTTTTTTCGCGACCCGCGCGTAGACCCGGCCGGTTTCCGCCCAACGCAGCCCAAGATCCTCCACCGGGTAGATCCGGCTGCCGTAGACCACGATGCCCGGAGAAACCGCGTAAAAATACCCCGGCCCTTCCGGCGCGTCCCCGTCCTTCCTGAGCGCCGGCTTCTGCCCCTCGGCGATAATCGTCCCGTTTTCGTCCCGCAGGACAATGGAGACCTCGGCCGCGTCGTCGGCAATATCCCTGACAAGGAGGGCGCAGTGAAAATCCCCCTCGGCGCGGCGGTAGCTTGTCCCGTTGGGATCCCGCAGCATATCGGCGTCAAGCGCCCGCCGGATGATCGTTTCCCCGGGGTTGACCAGGGTGTATTCATCTTCCCCGGCGTCAAAGTCGATGATCCGCGAGACGGCGTATTCCCTTTTAAGGGCGATAAATTCCCGAAGCAATTCCCGTTTTAGCCCGGTATAACGCCTAAAATCCGGCAACTGCCGCATGCCCCGGCTCCGGAGCCGCAAAAAAGTCCGCGCCCCCTCCCTGCCCAGAACGAAACTAAAATCCTCCGACATAGAAAGACTATAGATGAGGGCGCGGGGATGCCGCAAGGGGGGCGCTTCGGGCGGTTCCCTCGCTGCGAAAAGGCGAGTATACTAGGCGCATGGCGGGCAAACCCTTTGTGATAGGCGGTTCCGGCGGCAGCCACGACTGCGGCAATGTGCTGATCATCGCCGAGCTGGGCACTTCCCACGGGGGCTCCGCGGCCAAGGCCAGGGAGCTCGTCGACGCGGCCGCGGCTTCCGGCGCGGACTGCGTCAAATTCCAGATAGTCTACGCCGA